>NZ_QHHV01000128.1:0-19286 GCF_003947245.1 Actinoplanes sp. ATCC 53533
GATCCCAGGGTGTCCGAATGGGGAAACCTGACATCAGTCATGTGGTGTCACCTGCATCTGAATTCATAGGGTGTATGGGGGGAACGCGGGGAAGTGAAACATCTCAGTACCCGTAGGAAGAGAAAACAACAGTGATTCCGTGAGTAGTGGCGAGCGAAAGCGGATCTAGCCTAAACTTGTGGCGTTTGATACCTGTCAGGGGTTACGTCATGGGGGTTGTGGGACCCACTTATCATATCTGACAGTGTGGTGAGGAGTTATAAAGTTGCATGTTAGTCGAACGACGTGGGAAAGTCGGCCGTAGACGGTGAGAGCCCGGTAGACGAAAATGTGTGACCTCCTTGTGGTGTTCCCGAGTAGCGGCGGACTCCTGTAATCTGCCGTGAATCTGCCAGGACCACCTGGTAAGGCTGAATACTTCCTGGTGACCGATAGCGGACAAGTACCGTGAGGGAATGGTGAAAAGTACCCCGGGAGGGGAGTGAAATAGTACCTGAAACCGTTCGCCTACAATCCGTCAGAGCCTCCTTGTTGGGGTGATGGCGTGCCTTTTGAAGAATGAGCCTGCGAGTTAGTGGCATGTGGCGAGGTTAACCCGTGTGGGGTAGCCGTAGCGAAAGCGAGTCTGAAGAGGGCGTCTTTAGTCGCATGTTCTAGACCCGAAGCGGAGTGATCTAGCCATGGGCAGGTTGAAGCGTGGGTAAGACTGCGTGGAGGACCGAACCCACCAACGTTGAAAAGTTGGGGGATGACCTGTGGTTAGGGGTGAAAGGCCAATCAAACTCCGTGATAGCTGGTTCTCCCCGAAATGCATTTAGGTGCAGCGTCGCGTGTTTCTTGCCGGAGGTAGAGCACTGGATGGTCTAGGGGGCCTACAAGCTTACCGAAATCAGCCAAACTCCGAATGCCGGTAAGTGAGAGCGCGGCAGTGAGACTGCGGGGGATAAGCTTCGTAGTCGAGAGGGAAACAGCCCAGATCACCAGCTAAGGCCCCTAAGCGTGTGCTAAGTGGAAAAGGATGTGGGATCGCTTAGACAACCAGGAGGTTGGCTTAGAAGCAGCCATCCTTTAAAGAGTGCGTAATAGCTCACTGGTCAAGTGGTTCCGCGCCGACAATGTAGCGGGGCTCAAGCACACCGCCGAAGCTGTGGGACTCACATAATAACCCCGTTGGCCGGTTTACCGGTTGATGCAGGTGTGTGGGTCGGTAGGGGAGCGTCGTGCTACCGGTGAAGCGGCAGGGTGACCTAGCCGTGGAGGTTGCACGAGTGAGAATGCAGGCATGAGTAGCGAATGAAGGGTGAGAAACCCTTCCGCCGGATGACCAAGGGTTCCAGGGCCAGGCTAATCCGCCCTGGGTGAGTCGGGGCCTAAGGCGAGGCCGAGAGGCGTAGTCGATGGATAACGGGTTGATATTCCCGTACCCGCGAAGGAGCGCCCAAGACGAACCTTACTATGCTAACCACGCGAAGTGCCGGCGGTCTTCGGACCAAGGGTGTGGAGTCTGGGATCCTGGTGGGTAGTAGTTTAGCGATGGGGTGACGCAGGAAGGTAGCTGATCCCGGCCGGTGGTTGTGCCGGGGTAAGCGTGTAGGCCGTGCCATAGGCAAATCCGTGGCGCATATAGGCTGAGACGTGATGCCGAGCCGATTCAGGTGAAGTCAGTGATCCTATGCTGCCGAGAAAAGCCTCTAGCGATGTTCCGAGCGGCCCGTACCCCAAACCGACACAGGTGGTCAGGTAGAGAATACCGAGGCGACGGGCGAACTGTGGTTAAGGAACTCGGCAAATTGCCCCCGTAACTTAGGGAGAAGGGGGGCCGGACGCGTGAAGCCCCTTGCGGGTGGAGCGTGGTATGGCCGCAGAGAGCAGGGGGAAGCGACTGTTTACTAAAAACACAGGTCCATGCCAAGTCGTAAGACGATGTATATGGACTGACGCCTGCCCGGTGCTGGAACGTTAAGGGGACCTGTTAGCCCGTAAGGGCGAGGCGGAGAACTTAAGCGCCAGTAAACGGCGGTGGTAACTATAACCATCCTAAGGTAGCGAAATTCCTTGTCGGGTAAGTTCCGACCTGCACGAATGGCGTAACGACTTCCCCACTGTCTCAACCACAGGCCCGGCGAAATTGCAGTACGAGTAAAGATGCTCGTTACGCGCGGCAGGACGGAAAGACCCCGGGACCTTTACTATAGCTTGACATTGGTATCCGAATGTAATTGTGTAGGATAGGTGGGAGCCGGTGAAGCTCGGACGCCAGTTCGGGTGGAGGCAATCTTGAAATACCACTCTGTTGGATTTGGGTATCTAACTTGCGGCCCTGATCGGGTCGAGGGACAGTGTCTGGTGGGTAGTTTAACTGGGGCGGTTGCCTCCTAAAAGGTAACGGAGGCGCCCAAAGGTTCCCTCAGCCTGGTTGGCAATCAGGTGTTGAGTGTAAGTACACAAGGGAGCTTGACTGTGAGACTGACAGGTCGAGCAGGGACGAAAGTCGGGACTAGTGATCCGGCACTTGCGTGTGGAAGCGGTGTCGCTCAACGGATAAAAGGTACCCCGGGGATAACAGGCTGATCTTCCCCAAGAGTCCATATCGACGGGATGGTTTGGCACCTCGATGTCGGCTCGTCGCATCCTGGGGCTGTAGCAGGTCCCAAGGGTTGGGCTGTTCGCCCATTAAAGCGGTACGCGAGCTGGGTTTAGAACGTCGTGAGACAGTTCGGTCCCTATCCGCCGTGCGCGTTGGATACTTGAGAAGGGCTGTCCCTAGTACGAGAGGACCGGGACGGACGAACCTCTGGTGTGCCAGTTGTCCCGCCAGGGGCACGGCTGGTTGGCTACGTTCGGAAGGGATAACCGCTGAAAGCATCTAAGCGGGAAGCTCGCTTCGAGATGAGGTATCCCACCACCTTTGAGTGGGTAAGGCCCCCAGCTAGACTACTGGGTTGATAGGCCGGAGATGTAAGCCTAGTAATAGGTTCAGTCGACCGGTACTAATAGGCCGAGGGCTTAACTACCCTAAACTTTGTGCTACGCGTCCACTGTGTGATTCACAGCTTACAAACAACCGGTCATGGTGTTGTTTGTGATTGCTGGCAGCTGTTTCGGTGGTTATAGCGGAGGGGAAACGCCCGGTCTCATTCCGAACCCGGAAGCTAAGCCCTCCAGCGCCGATGGTACTGCACTCGGGAGGGTGTGGGAGAGTAGGACGCCGCCGGACTTAACGTCAGAGAAGGCCCACACCAGTGATGGTGTGGGCCTTCTCCTTTTATGGAGCTCGCCCACCGGTCGGGGGCGGGCTCCATTTGCATTTCCGGGCCGGCAGAGCCACCAAGGGCAAAAAGGCAAGGGGCGGAGTCTGCCGGCGGGACCGTGTGGCGACGGAGGCGGTGGGTATGGGCGTCGACGGTCAGTTGTCCGGGTCGCCGGTTACCTTGCCGGGGTTGAACAGGTCTTGCGGGTCCAGCGTCTGCTTCACCGCCTGCATCATCGCCAGCACCGCCGGCGCCAGTTCCTGCCGCATGCCGCGCCGCTTCAGCAGGCCCACGCCGTGCTCGCCGGTGACCGTGCCGTCCAGGGCGATGGCCGCCGCCAGGATCTCCTCGAATGCCGCCTCCGCGGCCTCCCGGGCCGCGTCGTCGCCCGGCTGCGTCCGGATCAGCGGGTGCAGGTTGCCGTCGCCCGCGTGGGCGACGGTCGCGATCGTGACGCCGTGTCGGGTTGCGATCTCCTCGATCGAGCCGAGCATCGCCGGCACGGCCGACCGGGGCACGCACACGTCCTCGGTCAGCACCGGACCCAGGCGTTCCATCGCCGGGTAGGCCAGCCGGCGCGCCGAGAACAGCGCCTCCGCCTCGAATTCGTTCGTTGACTGCTCGGCCCACTGTGCACCCGCGTCCCGGAAGACCTGGGCCAGGGCGTCCGCCTCGGCCTGGCCGGACTCTCCCGGTGTGTCGATCTGCGCGAGGAGCAGGGCCTCCGCGGTCGCAGACAGGCCCAGATGCTTCCACTCCTCGACCGCTTGCAGGCAGGCCCGGTCCATGAGCTCCAGGGCCGTCGGGAGCAGGCCCAGGCGGGTGGTCGCGGCCACCGCCTCGCCGGCGGCAACGATGCTGTCGAAAGCGCCCACGACGGTACGGGGCGCAGCGGCGCGAGCCGGGCGCAGGCGCAGCGTGACCTCGGTGACGACGCCGAGCGTGCCTTCGCTGCCGACGAACAGGCTGACCAGGTCGTAGCCGGCCACGCCCTTCGTGGTGCGGTGGCCGAGACGCACCGCCGTACCGTATGCGCCCGCCGGGCCGCCCACGACGGCCTGCAGGCCGAGCACGTAGTCCCTGGTCACGCCGTATTTCAGGCAGCAGAGGCCGCTGGCGTTCGTCGCGACGTTGCCGCCGATGGTCGACCAGGGCGCGCTGGCCGGGTCCGGGGGATACCAGAGGCGGTGCTTGGCGACCGCCGCCTTCAGGTCGTCGTTGACGACGCCGGGCTGGACCACCGCGATCATGTTGTCCGGGTCGATCTCCAGGATCTTGTTCATCCGGGACAGGTCCAGGATCAGGCAGCCGTCGACCGCGTTGGCCCCGCCTGACTGCCCGGTGCCCGCCCCGCGGGGGACCACCGGGATGCCGCGGGCGGCGCAGGCCGCGACGATCGCGCTCACCTCGGCCGTGGTCCGGGCGCGGACCGCGGCGACCGGCCTGCCCGCGGCTGCCCACTCGGCGTCGTCGTGGCTCAGCGAGGCGAGCACGTCCGGGTCGACGATCAGGTCGAGGCCCGGCAGGTCCGCCGCGAGCGAAAGGCCCGGCAGGTTCGCCGCGAGCGAATCCGTCATGCCAGGCCGGCCAGGAACTTCAGCAGGGCCTCGTTCATCAGGTCGGGTTGGTCGATGTTCACCGGGTGCCCACTATCGTCGATGATCAGCGCAGCCGCCCGGGAGTTGGTGGCCGCCGCGGCGGTCGCGTGCTCGCTCGGCCACAGCTGGCTGTCGCGGCCCGCGATGAACAGGCTCGGCACCGCGAGCCGGGCGACCACGTCACGCCAGTCCTGCTCCGCGTGGTCCTGCAGCAGCGGCCAGGTCTCCGGGGCCCGGGCGTCGCTCATCCGCGGCACCCGGCCGAGCGCCTCGATCAGCCGGCCGATCCGCTGGACCGACTCGGCGACCGGCATGCCGCGCCCGGTGTCCGGGACGCCGTCCTCGAAGAACGTGCCGAGGTTGTCGCGGGTCAGGCCGTAGCAGCCGAACCGCCAGACCTCGTCGTTGACCATTTTCGGGGTCTGATCGACCGTGACGACGCCGCGCAGCCGGTCGGCGCCGAACAGGTCGTAGTAGGCCCAGATCGCGCTGGCGCCCATCGACCCGCCGACCAGGACCACCTGGCCGAGGCCGGCGGCGTCGAGGAAGTCGTGGATGTCCTTGCCGTGCCGGGCCATCCGCTGGCCGTACGCGGGACTCTCCGAACTGCCGTGCGAGCGCCGGTCGAAGCCGAGCACCCGGTAGCCGGCGTCGCGCAGCGCCCGGCGTTGCAACTCCCACGTCTCGGCCGAGGCGGTGAAGCCGGCGATGAGCACCACGGGCAGCCCACCGCCCTCGTCGGTGTAGTGCAGGGTGACCCCGTCGCTGGTGACGATCGTCGACATGTCTCGACCCTACGACGGCGTCACCCCAGGCGCTGGAGGAACTGCCGTGGGGTCAGCGCCCGGGCGGTGACCCGGACGTCGCCGAGCCAGCCGTAGAAGCCCTGGTCGTACCGCAGGTCGAAGGAGGTCGCGCCGATCACGAAGGGGCGGCCCAGGGTGGCGATGCCGTGCGACGCCTCGCGCGGGTTGCGGGCGATCTTCGAGCCGTCGACCCAGAGGGTCGTCCGGCGGCCGTCGTTCACCACCGCCACGTGCGTCCACCGGCCCACCGGCAGGGCGTGGCTCCACGACGTCGGGTCGGCGTCGCGGTCGGCCGGGTAGACGACGTACTGCAGGAAGCGCTCCGGCGACAGGTTCAGGCTGCACGTCGGCTCGAGCGGTGACCAGCCGCTGTGCTTGCCGGCGTCGCCGCTGCGGCCCTCCCAGCTCAGGATGCCCATCCAGGCGTGGTCGCCGACGAACGGGTCCGGCAGCTTCAGGAACACCTCGATGGTGTAGCCGCCCTCGAACGTCATGCCGTTCAGCGCGGCGTTCGGGGCGGTGTGCAGGATCGCGCCGCGGTCCGGGCCCTTGCCGCCGTCGAAGCGCAGGCTGGCGTGGGCGGGCTGGCCGGGGTGGTGCTCGGTGGAGACCGTCAGGATGTCCGGGCCGCTGTTCGCCAGCCGCCGTACGGTGAGGTCGTTGCCCTTGCCGGTCAGGTCCCGCACCGTGGCGCCGTCGGCGACCGATTGCCCGGCGCCGTCGAAGCGCCAGTAGGCGGCGGTGTGCCGGTCGACGACCGCCGCGGCCGGCCGGGGCGCGGGCAGCGCCGGCGGGTCGAAGCCCGCGAACCGGCCCGCGAAGTCGATCTCCAGGCTGAACCGGTCGGCCGGACCGGTGAGCTCGATGGTCTCCGCTTCCAGCGGGGTGCGCGCCGCCGGCCGCTTGGCGAGGAACCACGGCGCGAAGGTTTCGACGTCGATGGTGCCGCGCGCGAGGTCGAACGTGTACGTCCGGATCATCCCCGCGCCGCCGTAGTAGCGGTCCTGGTAGTTGGTGATGTGCACGTGAACGTCGTGTCCGGCGTCGTTGCGCAGCACCGTGCGCCCGGGCGGCCAGTAGTGCCCGTTCAGGGTCAGGAAGATCTGGTCGTTGCGCTTGATCAGGCGGTCCCACAGGCGCTGGCCGTTGCCGGACAGGGCGGCGACCCCCGCGTCATCGGCGTAGGCCAGGTCGTGGGTCGTGACGATCGCCGGCACGCGCGGGTGCTTGTCCAGGATGGCCTGGGCCCAGGCGAGCCCGCGGTCGGAGACGCGCCAGTCCAGGGCGAGCACCAGCCACCGCCGGCCGCCGGCGGCAAGCAGGTGAGCGCTGTTGTAGCCGTCGGCGGACGCGCCCGCGAAGGTCGGCATCTCGGTGAACCGGTGCGGCCCGAAGGCCTTCAGGTAGGCGGAGTCGCCACGCTGGTCGTCCGTCGAGGACGGCACGTCATGGTTGCCGGCCAGCACGCTGTATGGCAGCCGCCCGTCCAGCCGCCGGAAGCAGCCCCCGGCGAGCCCGATCTCCTCGGCCGTACCGTGCTCGGTGACGTCGCCGAGGTGGGTCATGAAGACCACGTCCCGCTCGTCCAGCAGGTAGCGGAACGTCTCACGCAGCGGCGCGGGATCCGCGCTGTCGGCGTCGAAGAGGTATTGGGTGTCCGGCAGCACGGCGAGCGCGAAGCGCTGCCCGGAGCCGCGCTCCACGTGCTCCGTAGCCTGGGCGGCCGTCCCGGTCAGCAGGGGCACGGCGGGCGCGGCCGCAGCCGCGCGCAGCAAGTTCCGTCGATCCACAGCGCTCACTGTGGCCGAAGTCGTGGCAACGGCCGACGTCGCCGAGGAGAAGTACGGGCGAACAGCGCTCTTGTCGTCCACCGTTCCCGCGCCGGTCACGACGTCGTGGCCGGCCGGACCGGGAGCGCCGCCCAGACGCTGGCCCGGATCCGCCCGGATCATCTGGAGGTCTCCGACCGGACCACCCTGCGCTGGACCGGCAGGTGGGCGCGGCAGCACGGCGTGCCGTCGACGATGGTCTCGCACGAGAGCCTGGACGGGCTGCTGCGGCTCTTCGGCGGCGGGCGCGGGCGGTGGCTGGCCGACCGGCTCAACGCGCGCACGGTTACCGGCTTCGACCGGATCATCTGCACCACCGGCTGGGCGGCGGCCGAGTTCGAGCGGCTCGGGGTGCGCGGCGTGGACCGCGTACCCCTCGGTGTGGATCTTGATTTGTTCTCGCCGGCCCGGCACGATTCGGCGCTGCGGCGCCGATGGGCGGCGCCGATGGGCGGCGCCGGGCGACGCGCTGCTGGCGCATTGCGGCCGGTTGTCGGCGGAGAAGCGGCCGGGGCGCTCGCTCGCGGCGCTGGCCGAGGTGTGCGCGGCCGGCGTGCCCGCGGTGCTGGTCGTCGCCGGCGGTGGGCCGCTGCGGCCCGCCCTGCAGGCCGAGGCCGCCGAGCGCGGGCTGCCGGTGCGCTTCGTCGGTCACCTGCGCGACCGCGCCGAGTTGGCCGCGCTGCTCGCGACGGCGGACGTCGCGCTGGCGCCCGGTCCGATCGAGACGTTCGGCCTGGGCGCGCTCGAGGCACTGGCCAGCGGTACGCCGGTGGTGGTCAGTGCCTCGAGCGCGCTGCCGGAGGTGATCGGGACGGCCGGTCTGGCCGCCCGGTCGGACGCGTCCTACGGTGCCGCGGTCCGCGCCCTGCTCGACCGCCCGGATCGCCGGGCCGCCGCCCGGGCGCGGGCCGAACTGTTTCCCTGGTCGGCGTCGGTGGCCGGCTTCCTGGCGATCATCACCGCAGGCCGAGCGCACGCCAGTCGACGAACTTGAAACCGGTGCTGACGCGGCCGCCGTCGGGGGTGTTCTCCCCGTCGTGCAGGACCAGCAGGCCCTTCGGGTAGCCGGGCAGCCGGGCCGGCGTGGCGGCGGCGCCGTCGGAATGCTGGACGCCGTCCGCGGCCGGGCCGTCGACCACCGCGAAGCTGCTCAGCGGGCGGTTGGTGCGGCGGTCGTAGACGAAGAACCGGCTGTCACCCTGGCTGGAGACCAGCAGGTAGTCCTCGTAGAGCGTCGCGCCCTCGACGTCGGCGTGGATGCGTCCGCCGTAGCCGGGGTCGTGCTCGGTGTCGAGCGTGCAGTCCGCGCTGAACGGGACGCCGTATTCCGCGACGCGTTCGACGATCGACCGGCGCTTGGTCCGCAGGTCGATCCGCCACAGGCCGACGTCCTCCTGGCTGGCGTAGAGCACGTTCGCCCGGGTGTCGATCACCATGCCCTCGACCTGCGGGTCCTCGCCCGGGTCGCCGCACGGCTGCCAGGTCGTCCCGTTCGGCAGCCGGAAGCTCTTCGGCAGGTCCAGCGTCTCGCGTCGGGTGTAGGTGACCTTGCCGCCGCTCGCCCGGAGCCGGAAGAACCCGAGCCGGGTGGTGTGCCGGCGGCTGACCACGGCCAGGTCGCCGTGCGTCGCCAGGCCGTAGCCGGTGGCCTGCTGCTCGACCTCGGCCTGGTCGGCGGAGAAGAGCAGCGGCGGGTCGGCGACGGTGACGTCTTCGAGCCGGCTGGTGGCCGGGTTGATCCGGTAGAAGCGGAGCTGGTCGCGGCCGCGGTCGGTGACCACGGCGAGGTCGGTGGTCAGCTTGCCGAGGCGGAAGCCGGTGACGATGTCCACATTGTTGAATCGGCCGTCGGCCGGAGTGGCGATCGCCTGGACCTCGCGGCCGGCCAGATCGTAGACGCGCAGGCCGCCGTTCTTGGCGGTGCCGATCACCCGGCTCCGTGCCCTGTCCCGCGGGTTGACCCAGATGGCGGGGTCGTCGGCATCGGCGTCGCCGCCGGCCTCGTCGTCGAAGAGCGCGGGCGTCTCGGCGCGGGCGGTGACCAGCCGGTCGCCCGGCTGCTTTCCGGCGGCCTGGGCGGGACCGGCGGCGACCGGCAGGGCCACGGTGGTGGCGGCCAGGATCATGGCAAGGGTACGGCGCATGTGCAGGGAGACTGCTCGGCGGTGATGGCCGTACGGTGGCGAGTGGTGGCCGTGGTGATGAACGGTCGGTGTGTCCGTCATGCGGCATGATTACCAGGTGACCGGGGGCTATCTCAAGGGCCGGATCCGTCGCGAGGACATCATCACGACGGCGGTCGCCGTGTACGCGGAAGCCGGCTACCACGGCTCGTCCCTGCGCGAGATCGCCCGCCGCGTCGGCATCACCCACGCCGGCCTGCTGTACTACTTCCCGACCAAGGAGTCCCTGCTCACGGCGGTGCTGGAGCGCCGGGACGCCGAGGACGACGAGCGTGAGCGGCTGTCTGTCCCGCCCGGCCGCGAGGCGCTGGCCCACCTGGTCGCGCTCGCCGAGCACAACGTGCGCCACCCCGGCATCGTCGACGTCTACGCCCGGCTGGCCGCCGAAGCAGTCGCGGCGGACCATCCCGCCCACGACTACTTCGAACGGCACTACCGGCTGGCCCGCGCGTACGCGGTCGACTCGTTCCGCGTGCTGGCCGCGCGGGGCGAACTCCGCGCCGGCGTCGACCCCGAGCTCGCGGGCCTGAACTTGGTCGCGGTGATGGACGGCCTGCAGGTGCAGTGGCTCTCCAACGGCAGCGTGGTGGACCTGGTCGGCGCGCTGCGTTTCTACCTGCAGGACCTGCTGACCATCCCGCTGGACTAGACAGAACGGGCGTAGGGATCCCAGTCGGCCGGCAGGGTGGGTGGCGCCTCGGCGGCGCTCTGCACGACCACCGGTCGCTGGTCGCTGATGGACTCCTCCATGGACTGCATGGCGTCGAGCACGTGGTAGGCGAGCGCTCCCGAGGCCCGTTCCGGCACCCCGGACCGGATCGCCCGGGCCAGCTCAAGGACGCCGGTGCCGCGCGAGGCCGGGTGACCCTGCGCGGCCAGTTCCCGCGGGTCGCCGCCGGCGAGCGGATGCAGCAGCGTCGGGCCGTCGAAACGGTTCGGATCCGGGAGTACGGCGGTGCCGAGGGTGCCGGCGATCTCGAGGGTGGTCCGGGGCAGTGCCGAGTCGAAGGTCAGCACCACCTGCGCGGAGCCGCCCCGGGCGAACTCCAGCAGCGCCGTCACGGTGGTGGGCACGGTGACCGGGAACTCCGTACCGGCTCGCGGACCGGAGCCGATCACCCGGGTCTCGCGGGCCCGGCCGCCGGTGGCGGTGACCCGGCGGATCGGGCCCAGCAGGTGCACCAGCGCGGTCAGGTAGTACGGGCCCATGTCCAGCAGCGGACCCCCGCCGGACTGGAACAGGAACTCCGGGGCGGGATGCCAGCTCTCCGGGCCGGGCGACTGGAACAAGGCCAGGGCCGTCCGCGGCTCGCCGATCAAGCTGGCGTCGATCGCCCGCCGCGCGGTCTGCAGCCCCGCACCGAGCACCGTGTCCGGCGCGCTGGCCACCCTGAGGTCCAGCTCGTGGGCCCGATCGAGGAGCTTGCGGGCGGACGGGCGATCGAGCGCGAGGGGCTTCTCCGCCCAGACGTGCTTGCCGGCTTCGAGCGCGGCCAGGCCGACGTCGACGTGGGCGGCCGGGATGGTCAGGTTGACGACGAGCTCGACGGCCGGGTCGGCGAGCAGCTCGCGGGCGGTGCCCGCGGCGGGGACGCCGTGCCGGGCCGCCTGCGCGGCGGCCCGGTCGGTGTCCAGGTCGGCGACCATGCGGACGTCGAGGTCGGGAAAGCTGGTGAGGTTCCGCAGGTACGTCTCGCTGATGGTGCCCGCCCCGATGACGCCGACGCGAACCGGTCCGGCGCTCACCGCGTGGTTCCGTTCGGCTGCTCGCTGCGCCGCAGGAACGCGAGGCTGGCCGCGAGGCCGGTGAAGATGTCCCCGTCGTAGTGGTCGAACTCGACGACGCGCAGGGCCGCCGGCGCGGCGGCGAGGATGTCCGCGACGGGAACCCGGCCCTGGCCGGCGGGGACCTGGCCGGAGCCGTCGGTGGCGAGGCTGCCGTCCTTGACGTGGATCGCGCGCACCCGGTCGCCGAGCCGGCGCAGCAGGGCGGGCGTGTCCGCGCCGCCGGCCGTGGCCCAGTAGGTGTCCACCTCCAGCACCACGGCGGGGTCGAGCTGCTCGGCGAGGACCTCGAGGGCCGTCCGGTCGCCGATCCGGGACTCCAGCTCCCAGAAGTGGTTGTGGTAGCCGACGGTGACGCCGTGCCCGGCGGCCACCTTCGCCGCGTCGTTGAGCGCGACCGCGGTGGCGGCGATGTCGGCGGGATCCTGCCAGCGGGCCGGCTCCACCATGGGATCGATGACGACGCCGATGCCGAGCTCGGCGGCCGCGGCGAACACGGCGTGCTGGTCGACGCCTTGGTCCTGGTCGTGCGGCCGGCCGAGAAGCTGGGCGTGCGCGGTCGGCGCGGTCAGGCCGTTGGCCTTGAGGGCGGTGCGCAGGACGGCGAGGTTCTCCAGCACGCCGTACGGCTCGACCTGGGTGAAGCCGAGCCCGGCGAGCCGGGTGAGTGCGCCGGCGGGGTCGTCGGCGAAGGCGTCTCGGACTGAGTAGAGCTGGACGGAAAGCTTGCTCATCGCTACCTCCAAGCGGTCTTCATCTTTTCTACCAGTTGGTTAAAATCGGCACCAGAGAGCGCTCTCTTGATCATCGAATCGGCACCCTTCACCGCCGCGACGCACCGCAGGTCAGGCGCCTATTTCCGGCGCTATTCCGGCCGGAATTGGTGCTGAATGGGCGCGGCGCCAATGGGGGCAGAACCGGTACTAATGGGCTGAAAGTATGAGCCTGGATGGCCACTGGTTGAGCGCTCATCAGCCGTTCGGAGGATTAGCGGATCTCGGAAACCATTTTCGGGTTTCCGGCCTCCTACGCATACGACACGGAATATCACCTAATCGGGTTAAAGTCCACGTAGGTCCACAATTCAGGCACTCGATCATGATTTCGTGGATCTAGCAATAAACCAGCCGAGAAAAGGTGGTTCCATGAGTAAGGCAACACGAATGCTGGCCATGGCCGGAATGGCGCTGGTCGCCGGTGCGACGTTCAGCGCAGCTCCCGCGGCGGCGTCGACGTCGACCGCCCAGGGAACCACGGCCGCCAAGCAGAGCACCCAGCAGCAGGCCGACGCCGACCGCAGCCGCGACTGGGTCGTCGGCTACTACCGCACCCGCCGCGAGTGCGAGCGAGTCGGCTGGATCGGTGAGCGCTTCAACCGCTGGGACGACCACGAGTGCGAGCGCGTGCGTCGTGGCTTCCGGATCTTCTGGCGCCTCGAGGTCGAGCAGGACTGGCACGGCGGCGGCCACGGCGGCCACGGCCACGGTGGCCCCGGCGGCCACGGCCACGGCGGCCCCGGCGGCCACGGTGGCCCCGGCGGTCACGGTGGCCCCGGCGGTCACGGTGGCCCCGGCGGACCGGGCCACGGCGGCCCCGGCGGTCCCGGCCACGGCGGTCCCGGCGGACCGCGTCGCTGACGCCTAGCCTCATCTGACCTGCTTGTTCAGCACGGAAACGGCGGAAGGCCCGCACCTGATCGGTGCGGGCCTTCCGTTTTTGGTGCGGCGTTACTTGGTGATCTTCTTGGTGTAGCTCTTGCCGGTGGACGTGTTACCGACCTTGTCGGAGCCCCAGTAGGTGACCGTCAGGGTGCCCTTCTTGACGCCCTTGAGGCCGAGACTCCAGGCGCCCTTGGCGCTCGGCGTCACGGTGATCACCGCGGCCTTGGCCGAGGCCTTGCTCTTCGACGTGGTCTTCACCCAGGTGCGGCCGGTGTAGTAGTACCACTTGCCGCTGCGCTGCTCGATCAGCTTCACCCGGACCCGGGCCACCCCGACGCCCTTGTCGGTCGCCGTCCCGGTGATCTTCGACCAGGAGGACGCCTTGGTGGCGTTCTTCGGCACGTTGAAGGTCACGACCGGCTTGTAGGTGTCCTTGGTGACCTTGACCGAGCCGACGGTGACCGGCGTGCCGGCACCGGCCTTGCTGAACGGCGTGACCTTGACCGTGAACGTCCCGGCCTTGGGGTAGACGTGCGCGGCGCTGGTGACGTTCGACGACATCGTCGAGATCGCCCCGTCGCCCCAGGCCACCGACACCTTGTCGGCGCTGCCCACTCCGCTCAGGCTGAGCTTGACGGACTGGCTGGCCCAGATCGACTTCGTGTTGAGCGCGTACCGGCCCGGCTGGGCCGTCACGTCCACCTTGGACGCCCCAGTGAACCCGGCCGCCGCGGTGTTGCCCGCCTCGTCGGTCAGCGCCACCGAGACCTGGTAGCTACCCACCTTCTGGTACGTGTGGGTGGCGGTGGTCGCACCGGCCGCCAGGGTCTGCGGCGCGCTGCCGTCGCCCCAGGTGATGACCCGGCCGATCGCCGCCGCCGCACTCACGTCGTCGGCAAGCGCGGTCTGGGTCAGCTTCACCGTCTGGCCCGGCCAGATCGCCGTGGCGTCGAGGGTGAAGGTGCCGGTCGGCGCGGTGCCGTCCAGGACGCCGACCGTGGACCGCGGCTGCGGGTCCGCGGTGACCGGGGTGTGTCCGACGAAGTAGTTGACCAGCATGGTCAGGTCGTTGTCGCCGGTCGTCTTGCGGTCGGTGCCCTTGCCCAGGGTGACGAAGTTGTCCCCGCCGGCGGCGAGGAACGAGTTCGTCGTGACCCGGTAGGTGCCCGTCGGGCTCAGCGTGACCCCGTTGAGCTTCAGCGACGAGGCGATGATCCGCTGGTTCCTGGGCTGCTTGTCGTCGTAGGAGTAGGTGAGCCCCTTCGACACACCCAGGTGCAACAGCGGGCGGGAAGCCCCGTCCGGCTGCCACTGCTCTTCCAGCGCCTGCTTGATCTGGGCGCCGGTGAGGGTCTGGGTCACGACGTCGTTCGAGAACGGCTGCACGGCGAACGCGTCCGCGTAGGTGACCGTGCCGTCGGTGCCGAACTTGAGGTCGGCGCGCAGGCCGCCCGGGTTCATCAGCGCGATCTGCGCTCCGCCGCGCCCGGCGTCCTTGGTCTGGTCCAGCTGGACGTCGGCGATGAAGTTGCCCATCGCCGACTCGACGCCGCGGTTCTCGGTGCCGTTGACGTAGCCCCGCAGGATCTCCGCGGTGATCTTGCCGAGCGGCTGCTTGCCGAGCTCCGCGGCCTTCGCCTTGGCGGTGGCCACGATGCCCGCGACCGCCGCGTTCGGCGTCGCCCCGACGACGGAGAGCAACTCAGCGGTGGACGAGGTGACCGAGCCGGTGGTCGGGTCGTAGGTGAGCACCGCCTTGCCGAGCTTTTCGCCATAGTCCTCCGCCTGGATGACCGGGCGGGTCTTGGTGGTGCCGGGGACCGGCACCTGGAAGGCGTACGGCTGGTGGGTGTGGCCGCTGAAGATGGCGTCGATCTCGGCGCTGACCTTGGTGAAGTCGCCGAAGACCGGGTCGGCCACCAGGTCCGCCACGGAGCCGATGTGCTCCGACGCGGCGCCCTCGTGCGCGAGCAGCACCAGCACGTCGGCCTCGCCGTTCGCCTCGTTGCCGTCCGAGAGCTCGGTGGCCAGCTTGTTCGCCTCGGCCACCGGGTCGCGGAACTGCACGCCGGCGATGCCATCCGGGCTGACCAGCGAGCCGGTCTGCTCGGTCACGACGCCGATGTAGCCGACCCGGACGCCGCCCAGGGTCTGCACCGTGTAGCCGGGCAGCACCCGCTTGTCGTCCTTGTAGACGTTCGCGGCCAGGAACGGGAAGTTGGCGCGGTCCTCGACCCGGCCCAGCAGGTCGGCGAGGCCCTTGTCGAACTCGTGGTTGCCGACCGCGGAGACGTTCAGGCCACCGGCGTTCAGCGCGTCGATGGTCGGGTTGTCCCCGTCGATCGCGGAGATGAACGTCGACGCCCCGATGTTGTCACCGGCGGAGACCCACGCGGTGTTCGGGTTCGCCGCCCGCAGCTGGTCGACCAGCCCGACGAGCTGCGCCGCGCCGCCGACGGCCTGGCCGTTGACGGTCGCCGGCGACTCCAGCCGCCCGTGGAAGTCGTTGATGCTGAGCAGCTGCAGGTCGACCGGCGGGGGAGGCCCGGTCTCCAGACCGATCACGACGGGGTCGTGGTCGCTGGCCCGGTACGGACCTGCGTCGTAGAACGGCGCGAAGCCGTCGTATTCGAAGGCGAACGACTCGACGGAGTTGATGTTCCAGATGTCGACACCGGTGACCCGCTTGGCGAGGGAGGCCGTGGCCAGCCCGTGGTCGAGCGATCCGGTCTCGCCGCCGAAGACGTACGAGTGCTTGCCCGGCGCGCCGGTGCTGTGCACGTCGGTGAGGCCCTTGGCGTACAGGGCCTGCATCGGGTCTTCCTGGGTGTAGGCGTTGAGGTCACCGAGCAGCAGCACCTGGTCGCTGCCGCTGTCGGTCTTCAGCCGGTCGACGAAGGCCGCCAGCGAGTTGGCCTGCCGGACCCGGTCACCGTTGTACGGGCCCTGCCCGTCGCCGCTGTCGACGTTGTCGCCGCTCGGCGGGGTCGAGGCGCTCTTGGACTTGAAGTGGTTCGCCACGACGGTGAAGGTGATGGTGCCCGAGGTGAACGCCTGCGCGATCGGCTCGCGGGCGTTGGACCACACCGACTCGTCGTTGATCGCCCGCGCGGCGCCCTTCGGCGTGACCTTGGCGGGCTTGAAGATGATCGCCGTGGTGATGAAGTCCTGCTGGGTCGCGGCGGGCAGTTCCGCCGGCGACCGCACGTAGTCCCAGGTGCCCTCGCCGTCGACCGCGTTCAGCGCGCCGACCAGCGTCTTGAGCGCCTGCTGCGGGTCCTCGGCGTTGAACCGGATGGAGTTTTCGATCTCCATCAGCGCGATCACGTCGGCGTCGAGCGCGGTGATCGCCGAGACGATCTTCGCCTGCTGCTTGGCCAGCGCCTCGGGGGTGGTGGCCCCACGGGCCTCGCCGCCGAAGTGCACGAAGTAGTTCAGGACGTTGAAGCTGGCCAGCCGGATGTCGCCACCGACGTTGACCGGAGCCGCGGTGCGCGGGTTGGTGTCCTTGAACGTCGTGCGCGACGCGGGCGGGGTGGCCGCGTCGACCGGGGTGGTCGGCTGCAGGCGCCACTCGCTGAAGCTGAAGCCGAGGACCGCCGGACCGAACGACTCGACCGTGTCACCGACCCGGACCGGGTCGTCCTTCGACAGGTACGGCGGCGCGAGGCCGGCCGCGGACAGGTTGGTCGTCTTGCCGTCGTCGAGCAGGATCCGGCCGAGCTTGTTCGCCGCCTTGACCTGCGCCGCCTCCGGGGTGCCGGGGCGGGCCACGTCGGTCGGCACGCGGGCCGGGGCGTTGCCGGCGGCGAGGATGATCTCGCCGAACCGGTTGGTGTTGTAGACGTCCGAGACCGAGTACGCCCCGACCGGGGCCACCAGCATCCCCTCGGCGGACTCGCGGGCCTCGTCGCCGAGCGGCAGGCTCAGCGGTACGGGCGCGGGCAGCGGCGCGCCGTGCGCGCAGATCTGCACGTCGGACTTCGCCGCGATGCTCAACTGGGTGACCGAGTTGAACTCGTTCGCCGTGCCGCTGACGCGCACCCGGTCACCGATGGCGACCGCCGGGGCGGTGCCGGTGGGCAGGAAGACGAAGACGGCGTCGGAGGCCGTGCCCGCGGCGACTGGGCGGTCCCCGCCGCTGCCGGCGGTCTGCACGTAGATGCCGTTGTAGCCACCGGTGCGGTGGTCGGCGGTCACGACGCCCTCGACGGTGACCCGGGTGCCGGCCAGGCCGGTGGCCGCGCCGGTGCCCTGCACCTCGGCGATCGTGTGGTCGACCGCGACGGTGCAGCCGAGCTCGGGATCCGGGTCCGGATCGGGGTCCGGGGCAACGGTGTTGAGCTTGCCGAAGCTGCTCGCGGCCGGGGCCCGCCAGGTGCCGTCGATCTTCTGCAGCGAGTCGGTGGCCGCTGTGCCGTCACCCTCGGCGACGCCGATGTCCACGCCGGAGGTGCCCAACGCGGGACCGCCGGTGGCGGCGAAGGTGCCCTCGTACGTCAGGAACTCGGTGACCGCGCCGGCCGCGTTCACCAGCGCCACACCGTCCGGTGCGCCGTTCTGGAGTCCGTTCGCCGGGTAGTTCTGCACGACCACGCCCGCGGCCGGCACCACCCCGCTCAGCGTCGTGGTCCCGTACGCGGCACCGCCGGTGCCGTTGTAGAGCACGATCTGCCAACCGGTCAGATCGAAGCCGACGGGGGCCTCGATCTCGATTGCCTCACCGCTGTCAGTGCCGGAATTGTCATAGTGAATTTCGCTGATGAATGGTTCGGTGGCCACTTCCGCGGCGCGAACCGGACCGGCGAAGCTCAGGCTGAGAGCGGTGGCCACGACGGCCGCACCGAGGGCGCGAAGCACAGTCGGGGATCGGAAAGCCGGTGGCACCGGCGTGCCCCACCCTGTCCCGGGCCGTTTGGCGACCCCGGCCGTGGGCATAGATCGACGCATTGAGTTTTATCCTTCCGAGGACCTTAGTGCGCCGCAGCGTAAGCAGTTCCAATGACGATCAACGCTCGTTCAGGTAACGAACAGGCATAGGGAAGCTGTTCGGTGTCGATAGATGGGCGAGATGCTGGTGAATGGGCGTTCTGGGAGCGGGCCGGAAAGTCTCGCCCCCGGCGGCGGTGCCGGCCACGCCGGCCCGGCCGGCTCATGGCTGGGCGCGGCATGATCGAAGCGGCCCCACCGTCCTGAATGGAGGTTGCGGGCGTGGTGACCCTGATGTCATAGTGTCCGCGCATGTGCGAAGCCATGTTCGTCGATGGCTTCGTGCGCTCACGGGGGAGAGACATGCGGCAGACCTGGCACGCGCGCGCTCGACGGACGCTGACCGCTCCGGCCGGCCGACGGCGCAGAACTCGGCAACCTCGGCTGCGCCTCGCCGGTGATTTCGGCCGCCGGCCTTGACTCGGTGGTCGCCGGGTCCGCGAACCGAACCGTGCCGCCCTCGCTGCGGCCGAATGCCCGCCGATAAAGCCGCCCTAGCTGCCGGCGACTCGGCCCGGGTCGGCCACCCGAATTCCTCGAGGAGTTGTTTGCCGCTGGCTGATAAACGACCTCTTTGAGTAACTTCCGGCTGCGGCGCCGGTACCTGGGCATTTCGATGGAGGCTGTTATGGGGGAAAAGACATCGCGGACCGCTGGTCGCCGGTCGGCGGTCGGCGCGGCAGCGACGGCGTTGATAGCTGGGTCGTTGATTGTGCCGGCTACTCAAGTGTCGGCGGCTCCGCGTCTGGACTTTGGAATCAGGGTGAAGGCCGCCTACACCGGACGATGTCTCACCTACGACCTACGTGCCGTGCCCGATGCGAATGACAATAGGCCGGTTACGCAGACCGACTGCGCTGGCGCTACGGAGCTCTCTCAAGGCCTGGCGGTTGTCCCGTTGAATGACGGTACGTACCATATCGGGCGGTTCAATCCCGCTACCCGGGTGATAGATGGCTGCGTCACCGTCAAGAACAATCTGATGACGGCCAACACTCCGATCGTGCATCATCCGTGCACCGCGGCGGGGACGAACGACCAGTGGCGATTCCGTTCGGTCCCCGGCAAGCCGACGTTTCGAATTGTGGCGGAGAGCAGCCGGCTGTGTCTGAGCATCGCTCCCGACAACACGCAGAACAACGCGCCGCTGATCCAAAAGACCTGCGGAACCTCGGCGACCGACC
>NZ_QHHV01000129.1:0-39546 GCF_003947245.1 Actinoplanes sp. ATCC 53533
GGTCCAGCCGGCGAGGTTCGCCCGGACGATCAGGGTGTTGGGGTGATCCGGGCCGAGCACCCGCCCGGAGATCGGCAGCAGGGCGGCGTACTGGTCCCGGGCGGCCACCACGTCACCGGCTTCCCCGCTCCAGTGCGCCAGGTCGGCGCGCACGGCCATGGTGTCCGGGTGGTCCGGGCCGAGCGCCCACTCGGAGATCGGCAGCAGTTTGGCGCACTGATCGCGGGCGGCCAGCACATCACCGGTCTGCCCGGTCCAGCCGGCGAGGCCGGCCCGGACGATCAGGGTGTCCGCGTGCTCCGGACCGAGCACCCGCTCGCGGAGCGGCAGCAGGGCCGCCAACTGGTCCCGGGCGGCCACCACATCGCCCGCCCGCCCGGTGTAGGCGGCGAGATCGGCCCGGGTTGTCAGGGTGTCCGGGTGTTCCGGGCCGAGCACCCGCTCGCGGAGCGGCAGCAGGGCCGCGAACTGGTCCCGGGCGGCCACCACGTCACCCACCCGCCCGGTGTGGTGCGCGACTTCCTCGGCGGCCTCGAGCACGGTGGGATCCTCGGCACCGAGGATCGATGTCGCGATGTCGCGGATGCTGACGGCCTGGGTCAGCGCGACGCCGTGCAGGCCGGTGGCGGCCAGCCATTCCGTGACTCGCAGCGCCGCGACGGCCGCGTCACCGATCGTGCCCGGTTCGGCGCCGGACGCGGCGGCGGTGGTCAGCAGGTGGACCGGGTGCGGAGCGAGGTGTTCCCAGCAGGGCCGGCGGGCGGGGTCGTCGGCGTTGCCGGTGGTGACGCGGTGCAGCAGGCCCGCCGCGAGCGCGAGGGACGCCGGCCGCCGCCCGGAGGCGCGCAGCTGGTGCAGACCGGCCTCCCGGATCAACGGGTGCAGGCGCAGCGTCGCCGACGGCTGGGTATCGGCGAGGTCCGGGTTTGCGCCCCCGGTGTCCAGGTCGAGCAGGCCCAGGGCGGCGAGGGCATGGAGCAGGCCGCGGAGTTTCGCGGCGTCGATGCCGGGGAAGAGCGGCGACACCGCCAGCGCGGCCGGGTCCAGGAGCACCTGGTACGGAATCGGCGCGTCGGCCAGCACGGCCAGCAACCCCAGCAGGGCGCGGGCGGGCGCGAGGCCGCGCTGGTCGAGCAGGCCGAGCGACAGCTCCGCCGTTTCGGCGATGACGGTGCGGGCCCGCACCTCGGCCGGGGTCTGCCCGGGGCCGGGGTCCACCGTGGCGGCGCCCTGGGCGTCGAGGGCGCCGCGGTAGGCGGCGAAGCTCGTGATGGCGCCGGGTAGCGGCAGCTGGTTGGTGTCGGCGAGATAGTGCCCGGCCAGGGTGAGCGCCAGGGCGAAGCCACCGAGACGGTCGGCGAGGGCCGCGGCCTCGGTGGCGGTCCCGGCGCGGTGCCCGGCGAGGTCCCGCAGGACGCGGGCGCCGTCGGCGCCGCGCAGCATCCCGACCGGATGCAGCCGGCACCAGTCACCCCAGCCGCCCCGGTCGCCGTCGCGGCTGGTGATCAGCAGCGCGCCGTGCCGGGTGGTGACCGGGCGGATCCAGCCGCGTTGCCGGGCGGCCGGTTCGCCGGCGGGGGTCAGCGGGTGCGGGCCGTCGGCGTTGTCGATGATCAGCAGCCACGGGCCGGGGTGCGCGTTCAGCCGGCGCCAGAGGACGTCGGGGGCGTTGTCGGCCCAGTCCCGGTCGAGCTCATGCGCGCCGGCGCCGAGCAGGCGGGCCAGTTGCCGCATGCCGGTCTGCAGGGCGGTGTCCTCGGCGGCGGAGACGAACCACACGGTGACGCCGCGCCGGCCCAGGCGATGGGCGACGTGCAGGGCGACGGTGGTCTTGCCGGCTCCGGCCAGGCCGTGCAACACCCGCACCCGGGGCGTGCGCCGGAACCCCCACCGGTGCAGCCGGGTGAGCTCGGCGATCAGCGACCCGCGGCCACGAACCCGCTCCGCGCCGATCACCGCGGGCACGGCCAGCGACGTCACGCCCGCGACCGGCGGGGTGACCGGAGCGGGGTCGGACTTGCGGCGCACGGGAACACCCTGTCAGACAACGGCGTGCGCCATGCCCCGTTTGGGCACGTTTTCGGCGTAGATCACCCGATGCCGCGGCGAAGGCATCGATGCCGGCGCGGCTACGCCGGCGATACGCTTGGCCGGCCCCGGCCTTTCGACTTCTCAGCTACGGAGCAGCTTCCTTGAGCCAGCCAGTGACCGCCGGTGAAACCGTCGAGACCGAGCCGCGGCGCCGGTCCGGTCGCGCCCTGCGCTTCGGTCTGATAATCGCCGCCGTTCTGCTGCTGTTGTTCGGCGTGCCCTGGTGGACGCTGGTCTGGTCCGGCAACCGGTGGCCCGGCGCCGTGTTCGCCGCCGGCACCGTCCTGTTCGCCGCCGCCGCGGCGGCCTTCCCGTTCCTGATGGTCAGCGGGCACGGCCGGCAGCACCGCGACGGCGCCGCCCGCACCGCGGACACCATGCTGGGCGTCGTCTGGGTGCTCTTCGTCTGGTCCGTGCTCGGCAACGTGCTGCGGGCCGTGCTGGCCGTCGCCGGCGTCGGTGACCCGGCCCGCTCGCGGGCCGTGACGGCGGTGGTCGCGGTCGTCGCGGCGGGCCTTCTCCTCTGGGGGTACGCCGAGGCGATGCGCGTCTCCCGGGTCCGCCGCGTCGACGTGCGCATCCCCCGGCTCGGCGCGGGCCTCGACGGCCTGAAGGTCGTGCTGCTCACCGACACCCACTACGGCCCGATCGACCGGGCCCGCTGGTCGCGTGGCGTGGTCGACGTCGTCAACTCGCTGGAGCCCGACGTGGTCGCGCACACCGGCGACATCGCCGACGGGGAGGTGGCCCAGCGCCGCGAGCAGGCCGCGCCGCTGGGCGACGTCCGGGCCCGGCTGGCCCGGGTCTACGTGACCGGCAACCACGAGTATTTCAGCGGGGCCCAGGGCTGGGTGGAACACATGGCGTCGCTGGGCTGGGAGGCCCTGCACAACCGGCACGTGGTGGTGACCCGCGACGGCAGCAGCCTGATCGTGGCCGGGGTCGACGACCGGACGGCCGCCGGCTCGGGCGTGCCGGGCCACCACATGGACCACGAGGCGGCCCTGGCCGGCACCGCCGCTGACCTGCCGGTGCTGCTGCTGGCCCACCAGCCGCAGCAGGTGACGGGCGCGGTCGCGCACGGCGTCGACCTGCAGATCTCCGGCCACACCCACGGCGGCCAGATGTGGCCGTTCCACTACCTGGTCCGGCTGGACCAGCCGGTGCTGCAGGGCCTGAGCCGGCACGGCGACCGGACCCAGCTCTACACCTCGCGCGGCACCGGCTTCTGGGGGCCGCCGTTCCGCATCTTCGCGCCGAGCGAGATCACCCTGCTCACCCTGCGCACAGCCTGACCCGTTCCCGCCATAGTGATCCTCGTGATAGTCACCGCCCGGTAATTGCGTTGAGTCCCCGGCCGCACGCGCCCAGGATGGAGGTACCGCCACCCCCTATCCCTGAGGACTTTCGATGCGCCTGCTCCGCGACTTATGGGCTACTTCGCCCCGGCGCACCCTCCTCGTCGCCACCCTCATCGTGCTCGGTGCGGCCGGGCAGGCCGGCGCCCTGGGGCTGGCCGGCGCGGTCCTCGTCAACCGGTCCGCGCCGCTGTTCACGCTGCTCGCCATCGCCCTGGTGGCGTCGGTGCTCAGCGACGTCATCGTCGGCCTGGTCGTCGCCGGGCTGACCGCCGACTGGGCGGCCTCGGTGCGCCGCGGCCTGTGCCGGGTCGCCTTCGGCCAGCAGCTGCCGGCGCTGGAGAACACCCCGGTCGGCGAGCTGCTGGACCGCATCGACAGCGACGTCTACCAGGTCGGCTCCGAGCTGCGCGGCAGCGGCGTCCGGCTGGCCCAGTCGCTCGCGGTCGCGGTGCTCTCCATCGTCACCGCGTTCTTCGCCTGGTGGCCGGCCGGCCTGGGCATGCTGGCCGTGTCCTTCCTGCTGGTGGCCGTGCTGACCAAACCCATCCAGCGCATCTCGCCGCTGCGGGTGCGCGAGGAGGAGGCCTGGTCCGACCTGGCCGCCGTGATGGAGGAGTCCGTGCACGGCCAGGACGACGTGCGCACCAGCCTGGCCGCGCCGTACGTGCGCCGGCTCTACGCCCAGCGCGCCCGCGAGGTGCTGGTCCGCGGCCGCAAGGTCTGGACCACCTCGTCGCGGGTGACCCTGAGCGCCGGCGCGATCACCCGCGTCCTGATCGCGGCGCTGGTCCTCGTCGGCGCCTGGGCGCTGGCCGCCGGGCACGTCGACGGCGCCCGGCTGACCGCGGTGTGGCTGCTCGCGCTCGGCTTCGGCGGCACCCTGGAGCACGTCACCCGGATGGTGCCGGAGCTGCAGAACGCGCTCGGCGCCTGGAGCCGCGTGCAGTCGCTGCGCGCCGTACCGCAGGAGCCGACCGGCGGGCTGCCGCCGGTCGACGGCGACCTGCTGGTCCGCGACCTGACCTTCCGCTACGGCGAGGCCGCCGCCGGGCGCGCCCCGGCGCTGCGCGACATCAACCTGGCCTTCGCCCGGGGCCGCTCCTACGCGCTGATCGGGCGCACCGGCTCCGGCAAGTCGACCCTGGCCAAGGTGCTGACCCGGGCCGTCGACGTGCCGCGCGGCACGGTCTTCCTGGGCGGCACCGACATCGTCGACCTCGACGTGGAGGGCCTGCGCCGGTGGACGGCGATCGTCCCGCAACGCACCGAGATCCTGGCCGGCACCCTGGCCGAGAACATCGCGCTGTTCGACCCCGAGTTGCTGCCGCAGGCCGGGGCCGCGCTGCGCGAGCTGGGGCTGACCGCCTGGTCCGACGGGCTGCCCGACGGCATCGACACCAAGCTCGGCGAGGGCGGCTACGTGCTGTCCGCCGGGCAGGAGCAGCTGGTCGCGTTCGCCCGCATCCTGGTCCGGGACCCGCACGTGGTGATCCTCGACGAGGCCACCGCGCGGATGGACCCGGTCACCGAGGCCTGGGTGCAGCGCGCCACCGACCGGCTGCTGACCGGCCGGATCGGCGTCATCGTCGCGCACCGGCTCTCCTCGGTGCGCCGCTGCGACGAGGTGGTCGTGCTCGCCGACGGTGTGGTGCTGGAGGCCGGCCCGCTGCGCGAGTCGCGGCGCTTCGCCGAGCTGCTGGCCAGCTCCAGCGTCGCGGCGCCGGCCCGGGCGTCCGGCGGGGTGGCCCTGCTGGAGCGCGAGCCGGCGGAGCCGGCGCGGTCCGAGCTGGGCAGCACGCTGCCGCTGGCCGAGCCGCCGCCGCTGCCGCCGGCGCCGCCGGCACGCACCATGCGCGAGATCGCCCGGCTGGCCACCAACGACCCCCGGTACGGCCTGGCCGCGATCGCGTTCTTCGTCGTCCTGGTGCTGCTCGGCCTCGACGGTGCGATCCTGCCGCTGCTGTGGTCGCAGGTCGTCGACGGGGTCGGCGACCCGATGTGGCCGGCGATCGGCATCACCGCCGGCCTGATCGTGGCGATCCCGGCGCTGTACTACACCGGCGCCTGGTTCCCCGAGTGGTGGGTCCGGCAGATGCTGCGGATCAGCATGCGGCTGGTGCACGGCCAGATCGGGCCGCGCCGGGTCAGCAAATACACCCCGGCCGAGGTCGTCGCGCACGGCGGCGACACCGAACGCGTCGTCATGCTCGCCGACAACCTGATCGACACGACCATCAGCCTGGTCATGATCGTGGCGATGACGGCGGCCTCCCGGTCGTTCGTGCCGGCCGCCTTCTTCGTCGGCACGATGGTGATCTCCGGCCTGGCGGCGACGCTGTTCGGCCCCCGGCTGGAACGGGCGGCCCGGCACACGGTCGCGGCCCGCGCGGCGTTCGCGACCTCGCTGGTGTCGTCGCTGTCGGCGGCGCGCACGGTGAAGCTGGCCGGCGCGACCGTGCCGGTGCTCGACCACCTGGCCGGGCTGGACGCGGCCCGCAGCGACCGGCAGCGCCGGGAGATCTCGATCCAGGTGTGGGCGCGCTCCACCCCGTCGATCGTCAGCGGCCTGCTGCCGATCGCAGCCTGGGCGATGTATCTGGCCGGCAACCTGTCCGCGGCGGCGACGCTGATCGCGGTGGCGACCCTCGGCGCGGCCCGGTGGTTCGCCTGGACCACGGCGTCGCTGGTGTCGCACTTCCCGTCGGCCCGGGTGTGGACGCGGCGCACGGTCGCCATGACCGGCGCCTCGGCGTACTCGTCGGCGGTGCCGGGCGTGGACATCGCGGCGGGCACCGCGGACGCGCCGCCGGTGGCGGCCCGCAACCCGCTGCGCACGCTGGAGCTGTCCGGCTTCAGCGCGGTGCACGAGAACGGCACGGTCGGCGCCCAGGACGTCGACCTGGTGGTCGAGCGCGGTGAGCTGGTGCTGGTCGTCGGCCCGGTCGGCTCGGGCAAGTCGTCGCTGCTGCGGGCGCTGGCCGGGATCGTGCACCACACCGGGACGCTGGCCTGGAACGGCCGGCCGGTGGACGAGCCGGAGGTGTTCCTGCGGCCCAACCAGGTCGGTTACGTGGCCCAGCTGCCCCGGGTGCTGTCCGGCACGGTCGCGGACAACATCCAGCTCGGTCACGAGGTGGACGCCGCCGACGCGGTGACCACGGCGCAGCTCGACCACGACCTGGCGGCGGCCGGCGGCGGCCTGCAGCTGCTGATCGGCCACAAGGGCACCCGGCTCTCCGGCGGTCAGCTGCAGCGGCTGGCGCTGGCCCGGGCGCTGGCGCCGCGCACGGAGCTGCTGATCGCCGACGACGTGTCGTCCGCGCTGGACGTCACGACGGAGCTGGAGCTGTGGCGGGCGCTGCGCGAGCACGGCGTCACGGTGGTCGGTTCGACCTCGAAGCGGGCGGCGCTGTCGGGCGCCGACCGGGTGGTCGTCCTGATCGGCGGGCGCGCGGTCGCGCAGGGCAGCTGGGCGGACCTGGAGGACAGGTACGGCCACCTGGCCGGCTGAGCGTCATCGGTGGCGGCGGGCAACCGTCGCCACCGGTGTCGTCCGGTCAGACGCGGTCCGGCAGGACGTCGCGCTTGCTCGGTACCAGGGCGTGCACCTCGCCGACCGGGCGGTCAGACGCGGTCCGGCAGGACGTCGCGCTTGCTCGGCACCAGGGCGTGCACCTCGCCGACCGGGCGGTCAGACGCGGTCCGGCAGGACGTCGCGCTTGCTCGGCACCAGGGCGTGCACCTCGCCGTCCGGGTCGTCGATGCCGAAGCTGATGATCCGGCGCGGGTGGATCCGGATGATCGCCTCGCCGCCCGGCGGCTCGATCGCCTCGGCCACGCCGCGGATCTCGAGGCAGCGGACCCGCCACGGGTCGACCGACGGCAGGTCGTCGACCACGAAGGCGACCCGGCCGTTGTCGGCGATGTTGCGGTACTTGCGGCTTGCCGACATCTTCCAGCCGCCGATGTCGATCGTCGCCAGGTCGCTGTTGTAGCGGAATCCGACCGGGCTGACCTGCAGGGTGCCGTCCGGCTGGGCGGTCGCCAGGCGACCGAGGCGCTGGGTGGTCAGATAGGCGAGTTCTGCTGCGGTGAAGGGCATGCCGCCAGTGGACACCTTGAACCTCACTTCAGGTCAAGAGCCGATCAGGTGGCGGACTGGGCCTCCAGCTGCCGGACCACGGTGGCGACGGTGCCGGCCGGGATGGCGAAGCCGACGCCGACGTTGCCGGTGCTCTGGTCGTCGGCCGTGGCGATGGCGACGTTGATGCCGATGACGTTGCCGGAGGTGTCGACCAGCGCGCCGCCGGAGTTGCCCTCGTTGATCGGCGCGTCGGTCTGCAGCAGGCCGGTCAGCTGCTCGGTGCCCGTGCCGACCTCGCGGTTCAGGGCGCTGACGATGCCGGAGGTGACGGTGCCCTCCAGCCCCAGCGGCGCCCCGAACGCCAGCACCGTGTCGCCGACGGCGACGCTGGCGTCGGTGCCGAACGTGACCGGGGTCAGCCCCGACACCCCGGTCGCCCGCACCAGCGCCAGGTCATGGGTGCTGTCGGCGGCGACGACGCTCGCGGGCAGGGTGCGGCCGTCGGCGAGCCGCACGCTGACGGTGCCGCCGGAGGAGATCACGTGGTTGTTGGTCAGGATCAGCCCGTCGGCGCTGAGCACGACCCCGGAGCCGAGAGCCGACTCGTTCGCGCCGTCGATGAGCACGGTGACGATGCTCGGCGACACCTTCGCGGCGACCGGGGCGAGGCTGTCGCCCTCGGTCACGGCGATGGCGGTCGCGGTGGTGCCGGTCGCGGCGGCGGTGGCGGCCGAGGCCCGGTCGGCGTAGCGCTCGGCGGCGAGACCGCCGGCCGTGCCGCCGGCGGCGATCAGGGCGAGCACGGCGGCGCCGCCGGCGACCCGCCGCGGCCAGCGCCGGTCTCCCCCACCGCGGTGGCTCACCACGTTCGGCGGCAGCGGCGGCAAGGGCGGCGGGGTGGTGGCGGTGGACGTCGGGTCCTCGACGAACGGGGGCCGGGTCAGCAGATCGGTCATGGCGCGCCTCGCCTCGCATCAGTGAGCGTTGATGACACCACTGTTGCCCGGAAGATTGTCAGCGACCGGTGAGCCGTCTGTGGGTTCGCTGTACGCCCGTACCCGCCATCACGCAGATTCGGGGCGATGAAGCGCCGCACCCGGGTCTTAGCGAGCCTGGATCGCGGTTTCCCCTCGGATATGCCAGGGCATAGAGTGTGCGGCGTGACAGACTTCCGGATCGGGGAGGCCGCCGAGTTGCTCGGCGTCAGCGCGGACACCGTGCGCCGCTGGGTCGACGCCGGCCGGCTGGCCGCCGCCCGCGACGAGCACGGTCACCGCACGATCGGCGGCGTCGACCTGGCCGCGTTCGCGCAGACCCTCGCGGGTGAGCTCGACGACCGCACGGACTCGTCGGCCCGCAACCGGCTGCGGGGCATCGTCACCGCCGTGGTCAAGGACACGGTGATGGCCCAGGTCGACATCCAGGCCGGCCCGTTCCGGGTGGTCTCGCTGATGAGCCGCGAGGCCGTCGACGACCTCGACCTGCACGTCGGCTCGGTGGCCATCGCGGTGATCAAGTCCACGACCGTCGTGGTGGAGAAGTCGTCGCCGGCCCCCGGTGGCAGCAAAGGGAGGAACCAGCAGTGAAGATCCGCGATGCCCTGGCCGCGCTCACCGTGTCGGGGCTGCTGCTGTCGGCCGGCTGCGGCAGCAACTCCGGCAGCGACACCGGCAGCAGCCAGCCCGGCGGCAGCCCGGCCGCGCCCACCGGCGCCGTCACGGTGTTCGCCGCCGCGTCGCTGACCGAGTCGTTCACCACCATCGGCGAGGACTTCGAGACCGCCAACCCGGGCACGAAGGTCACGTTCAACTTCGCCGGCAGCTCGGCCCTGGCCACCCAGATCAACCAGGGCGCACCGGCCGACGTCTTCGCCTCCGCCTCGCCGAAGAACATGGCGACGGTCACCGACGCCGGCAACGGCGACGGCACCGCGACCACCTTCGTCAAGAACCAGCTCGTCATCGCCGTCGCGAAGGGCAACCCCAAGGGCATCAAGGCCCTGGCCGACCTGACCAGACCCGGCCTGAAGGTCGCTCTGTGCGCCGAGCAGGTGCCCTGCGGCGCCGCGGCCACCAAGGCCCTCGCGACGGCGAAGGTGAAGCTCACCCCGGTCACCCTGGAACAGGACGTGAAGGGCGCCCTGTCGAAGGTGAAGCTCGGTGAGGTCGACGCGGCCCTGGTCTACCGCACCGACGCGAGAGCCGCCGCCACCGACGTCGACGGCGTCGAGTTCCCCGAATCGGCCGGCGCGATCAACGACTACCCGATCATCGTGCTGAAGAACGCCCCGAACAAGGCCGGCGCGCAGGCGTTCATCGACTATGTGGTGTCGGACAAGGGCAAGGCCGTGCTCACCGCCGCCGGGTTCCAAGCGCCGTAACCGTGGCCCTCGACAGCGACGAACACGCCGGGGTGGTGCGACCCGGGCCGGTCACGCCATCCCGGCGGTCACGGCACCGCCGGGTGCCGATCGCGCTGCTCATCCCCGCCGGCCTCGGCCTGGCCTTCCTGGTCCTGCCCCTGGCCGGGCTGCTCATCCGGGCGCCGTGGACCACCCTGCCGCAGCGGCTGGCCGAGCCCGGCGTGCTCACCGCCCTGCGGCTGTCGCTGCAGACCGCCACCCTGGCCACCCTGCTGTGCCTGGCGCTCGGCGTCCCCCTCGCCTGGCTGCTCGCCCGGGTCGAGTTTCCCGGCCGCCGCATCGTCCGGGCCCTGGTCACCGTCCCGCTCGTGCTGCCACCGGTCGTCGGCGGCATCGCCCTGCTGCTGGTCTTCGGCCGCCGGGGCATCCTCGGATCCTGGCTCGACCAGACCTTCGGCATCACCCTGCCGTTCACCACCACCGGCGTCGTCATCGCCGAGGCCTTCGTCGCCATGCCGTTCCTCATCATCGCCGTCGAGGGGGCGCTGCGCGGCGCCGACACCCGCTATGAGGAAGCCGCCGCCACCCTCGGCGCCCGCCGGTGGACCACCTTCACCCACGTCACGCTGCCGCTGGTCGCCCCCGGCATCGCCGCCGGTGCCGTGCTGTGCTGGGCCCGCGCCCTCGGCGAGTTCGGCGCCACCATCACCTTCGCCGGCAACTTCCCCGGCCGCACCCAGACCATGCCCCTGGCCGTGTACCTCGCCCTGGAGACCGACCTGGACGCCGCGATCGTGCTCAGCCTGATCCTGCTCGTCGTCTCCGTCACCATCCTCGCCGCGCTGCGCGACAAATGGATCACCAGCCCATGACCCCGGTCGCCGGCCCGCCCGCGCTCGACGCCCACCTCGTCGTCGACCGCGGCGCCTTCCGGCTCGACCTCCGGCTGCGCATCGCCGCCGGCGAGGTCGTCGCGCTGCTCGGGCCCAACGGCGCCGGTAAGACCACCGCCCTGCGGGCGCTGGCCGGCCTGGAAGCGCTCACCGCCGGGCACGTCACCCTCGCCGGCCGGGACCTCGACCGGCCCGACCGCCGGCTGTGGACGCCCACCGAACACCGGCCGATCGGTGTGGTCTTCCAGGACTACCTGCTCTTCCCGCACCTGAGCGCGCTGGACAATGTCGCGTTCGGGCCCCGCCGCCACGGCACCGACCGGCGCCGGGCCCGCGACCAGGCGGCCGGATGGCTCGCCCGGGTCGGGCTGGCCGACCACGCCGCCCGCAAACCCCGCCAGCTGTCCGGCGGGCAGGCCCAGCGAGTCGCGCTCGCCCGCGCCCTCGCCGTCCACCCCACGCTGCTGCTGCTCGACGAGCCGCTCGCCGCCCTGGACGCCCGCACCCGCCTCGATACCCGCGCCGAGTTGCACCGCCACCTCGCCGAGCACCCCGGCGCCACCCTGCTGGTCACCCACGACCCGCTCGACGCCCTCGTGCTCGCCGACCGGCTCGTCATCATCGAGGACGGCCGCCTGGTGCAGGAAGGCGACGCCGTGGCCATCACCGCCCGCCCCCGCACCGACTACGTCGCCCGCCTCGTCGGCCTCAACCTCTACCGCGGCCACGCCGACGGCCACACCGTGCTCGTCGGCGACAGCTTCCCCCTCGCCACCGCCGACCGGCTCGACGGCGACGCGTTCGTCGCGTTCCCGCCCTCCGCCGTGGCCCTGCACCCCCACCGGCCCGACGGCAGCCCCCGCAACACCTGGCCCGCCACCATCGCCGGCATCCAGCGGCACGGCGACAACCTGCGCGTCCAGCTCGACGGACCGATCACCGTCGCCGCCGACATCACCCCGGCCGCCGCCGCGCACCTGCACCTCACCCCGGGCCAGGCCGTCTGGGCCGCCGTGAAAGCCACCGAGACCCACGCCTACCCGGCCGGATGACAAAGACCCCGCGACCTTGAGCCCCGGAGGCCTGGTGGTCGCGGCACCGCGACGCACCCGGATCAGGAGTCGGGGTGACGCTGACTCACGGGAGTCGCGCGGAGCCACAGAAGACCGACCACCGCCGCGGTGGCCGACAGGAGAAGAAGCTTCAGCCACTGGCCGCCGGTTCCCAGCGGTGGCACCAGTTCGTCGGTGAGGTTCCAGGCCGCGTGCATCAGGATCGCCGCCGGGACACCGCCGCGCAGGCGTTCGGTGACGAAGAGCATGAGGTGGGTGAGGGGAAGGAGCCCCAGGAAGAACACCAGTCCCTGATGGGTGAACAAGCCGGTGTCGTGTTGCCCGGTGCCGGGCAGGAAGTACAGCGGCACGTGCCACAGGCCCCAGGCGGCTCCCAGCACCATCGTGGTCGCCATCCGGCTGCAGGACCGCCTCAGGCGTGGCTGTACGTACCCCCGCCAGCCGAACTCCTCCGCCACCGGCCCGGCGAGCAGCGTGTAGGCCAGCGCGATGAGTGGTCCACCCACATCGGCGATCACCGAACCGGCGTGCTGCGGGATCGCCGGCAGGTCGGTCAGGTTCATCAGGACCGCCGCTCCCCCAGGTGCGATCCCGCCCAGCAGTACCGCCACTGCTGGCGCACCGAGCGACCATCGAGTGCGAGGTCCCGGACGGCTTTCCCCACGATGCCGCAACCACATGACCAGAGCGGCCAGGGACGGACCGCTCGCCGCAAGAGCGAACACCAGCGATCCCGGGCCTTCGTCGACGCTCACCCCCAGCACTCCCAGCAGTGCCCAGGGGATCCAGGTCAGCACCAGACACACGGCGGAGAACTCCAGCAGCCGCCGGCGGAGCACACCGCGTTCGGCGGGTCGATGGCCCGTCGGCGCGGAATCGCCCGCCCCCACGGCCCGCGTGACCGGCCGGCGATGGCCGCGCCGCGGTTGGTGCGACTCGTTCACGGTGTCTCGATTCATCGTCGTCGGATCGATGATCACGACGCTATGACGGCACTTGGCCCCTATCGATCCGGCCAGCCGGTGAACTGCCGGTAGGGCTAGCCGCATCGCCGCGTAGTCAGGGCTCTCGGGCATGTGCGCTCGCCGATTTACCCGGTACCGTCGGGGCGGCTCCTCTCACAACGGCCGTCGCGGGGTTGTGGGGGTGCGGTAACAGCCGGCACCCCGGCAGCGTGACCGGCTGGTAACGATCCACTTCTAACGTCGTACCAACGCCGCCACCGTGATCGTCGGCGCACAGGGCCGGTGCTGCGATGGCGGGGGTGGTATGGCCGGCAAGGGTGACATCACGCAGGTCAGGACGGTCTGTTCGTACTGTGGCGTCGGCTGCGGGATGGTCCTGGACGTCGGTGCCGGCCCGGACGGCCGGCGGAAGGTGCTCAAGGTCGGCGGCGACCGGGCGCATCCGGCGAACGCGGGCCGGCTCTGCACCAAGGGTGCGACCAGCGCGGACCTGCTCGCGGCCGGCGGCCGGCTGGCCACCGCCAAGGCACGCGACGAGCGCGGCGCCGTACCGGTGGATCTTGATGTGGATGCCGCGATCACCCGGACGGCCCGGCGGCTGCGGTCGATCATCGAGGAGCACGGCCCGGACGCGGTCGCCCTGTACGTCTCCGGGCAGCTGACCCTGGAGGCGCAGTACCTGGCGAACAAGCTCGCCAAGGGGTTCATCGGCACGAACCAGATCGAGTCGAACTCCCGGCTGTGCATGGCCAGCGCCGGCAGCGGTTACAAGCTGTCGCTCGGCGCGGACGGGCCGCCCGGCTCCTACGACGACTTCGACCACGCCGATGTCTTCTTCGTCATCGGCGCGAACATGGCCGACTGCCATCCGATCCTGTTCCTGCGCCTGCTGGACCGGGTGCGGGCCGGCGCGAAGCTGATCGTCGTCGACCCGCGCCGCAGCGCCACCGCGGACAAGGCCGACCTGTTCCTGCAGATCCGGCCCGGCACCGACCTGGCCCTGCTCAACGGCCTCATGCACCTGCTGGTGACCAACGGCCACGTGGACCAGGAGTTCATCGCCGAGCACACCGAGGGTTACGAGGCGATGCCCGCGTTCCTGGCCGACTACCCGCCCGCGGCGGTCGCGGAGATCACCGGGATCCCGGAGGCGGACATCCGCCGCGCGGCCGAGATGATCGGGACGGCCGGCGAGTGGATGAGCTGCTGGACGATGGGCCTCAACCAGTCCACCCACGGCACCTGGAACACCAACGCGCTGATCAACCTGCACCTGGCCACCGGCGCGATCTGCCGGCCGGGCTCGGGCCCGTTCTCCCTGACCGGGCAGCCGAACGCCATGGGCGGCCGGGAGATGGGCTACATGGGCCCCGGCCTGCCGGGTCAGCGCTCGGTGCTCGTCCCCGCGGACCGGGAGTTCGTGGAGAACGTGTGGGGCCTGCCCGCCGGGACGTTGCGCACCGAGGTCGGCAAGGGCACCGTCGAGATGTTCGAACAGATGGCCGAGGGGCACATCAAGGCCTGCTGGATCATCTGCACCAACCCGGTCGCCTCGGTCGGCAACCGCAGGACCGTCATCGAGGCCCTCGAAGCGGCCGAGTTCGTCGTCACCCAGGACGCGTTCGCCGAGACCGAGACCAACGCGTACGCCGACATCGCGCTGCCGGCCGCGATGTGGTCCGAGACCGACGGCATCATGATCAACTCGGAGCGGAACCTCACCCAGGTCCGCCCCGTCGTCGACCCGCCCGGCCAGGCGCTGCCGGACTGGCAGCTGATCGCCCGCATCGCCTGCGAGATGGGCTACGCCGACGCCTTCACCTACGCCAGCGCCGCCGAGATCTTCGCCGAGATCCAGCTGTTCGCCAACCCGCAGACCGGGTACGACCTGCGCGGCGTCTCGTACGAACGGCTCTCGGCGGGCCCGGTGCAGTGGCCGGCGCCACCGGGCTGCGACCGGCGCAACCCGATCCGCTACCGCGACGGCGAGGACGGGCTGAGGTTCGCCACCGCCAGCGGCCGGGCCGTGTTCTTCGCCCGCCCGCATCTGCCCGCCGCCGAGCTGCCCGACGACGACTTTCCGTTCGTGCTCAACACCGGCCGGCTGCAGCACCAATGGCACACCATGACCAAGACCGGCAAGGTCGCCAGGCTCACCAAGCTCAACCCGCGCCCGTTCGTCGAGATCAACCCGGCGGACGCGGACGCGCTCGGCATCGCCGACGACGACCGGGTCGAGGTCGCGTCCCGCCGCGGCCGGGCGGTGTTGCCCGCGGTCGTCACCGACCGGGTGATGCCCGGCAACTGCTTCGCCCCGTTCCACTGGAACGATCTGTTCGGCGAATACCTCAGTGTCAACGCCGTCACCAACGACGCCGTCGACCCGATCTCGTTCCAGCCCGAACTCAAGGTCTGCGCCGTCACCCTCACCCGCGTCACGACCCCCGCCCGGACCCCGCCGGCCGAGGCCGCGCCGGTCGCGGCCACGCCGGTCGCGCTGCTGCGCGGCATCCTCGCCCTCGATGAGGCTCCGCCGCCGCTCAGCGACGGGCAGCGCCGCTATCTGTCCGGCTTCGTCACCGCGCTCGCCGCGGCCGATCCGGCCGTGGTGCCGGTGCTGCCGGGCTCCGCACCGTTCGACCCGGGCATCGCCGACTGGATCAACGGACTGCTGGCCGGCACCTTCTCCAGGACGGCCGGCCCGGCTGATCCCGGCGGCCAGGAACCCCCGGTCGCGGCACCCGTCCGTCAGGTGCAGGTGCTGTGGGCGTCGCAGACCGGCACCGCCGAGGAGTTCGCCGCCACCGCCGCCAGGCGGCTGGCCGAGGCCGGCTGGCAACCGGTGCTGCGCGGGATGGACACCGCCGCCACCGACGCGCTGCACGCCGAGGCCGACCTGCTGATCGTCACCAGCACCTTCGGCGACGGCGACGCCCCCGACAACGGCAGCGCCTTCTGGCAGAGCCTCACCACCGCCGACGCGCCGCGCCTGGACGGACGCCGCTACGCGGTGCTCGCCTTCGGCGACTCCAGCTACGACGACTTCTGCGGCCACGGCCGCCGCCTCGACACCCGCCTGCGGGAACTCGGCGCCACCCCGCTCGCCGACCGGGCCGACTGCGAACCCGACTACGAGCAGACCGCCAGCGCCTGGCTGGAGCAGGTCCTCGCCGCCCTGTCCGCGGCCCCGCCCCCGGCCGGAACCGCACCGCCCGGTTCGCGGGCCCTGCCGACGAAGTCCTCCCCCATGCCCGCGACGCTGGCCGGCAACCGGCTGCTGAGCCGGCCCGGCTCCGCCAAGGAGGTCCGCCGGTTCACCTTCCACACCGGCGGCGCCCTCGGCTACGAGGTCGGTGATGCCCTCGGCGTGTGGCCCGCCAACTGCCCCGACCTCGTCGCCGAATGGCTCGCCGTCACCGGCCTGGACGCGAACGCCGCCGTCGACGTGCCCGGCCTCGGCACCCTCGGCCTGGCCGACGCGCTGCACCGGCACCTCGACATCACCCGCGTCACCACCGACCTGCTGCGCTTCGTCGCCGAGCGAAGCCACGACACCCACCTCAAGACGCTGCTGCGCCCCGACAACAAGGGCGAACTCGCCAAGTGGACGTGGGGACGGCAGGCCCTCGACGTCATCGCCGAATGGCCGATCCGCGCCGCCGCCCAGGACTGGGCGACCGTCCTCAAACGCCTGCAGCCCCGCCTCTATTCGATCTCCTCCACCCCCGCCGCCGACCCCGAAACGGTCAGCATCACGGTGTCCGTGGTCCGCTTCGACAACCACACCGGCCGCTCCCGCAAGGGCGTCTGCTCCACCCACCTGGCCGACGCCGGCCCCGGCGCCAGCATCCCCGTCTTCGTGCAGCGCGCCCCGCACTTCCGGCCGCCCACCGACCCGCAGACTCCGATGATCATGATCGGCCCGGGCACCGGCATCGCCCCGTTCCTCGGCTTCCTGCAGCAGCGACAGGCCTCCGGCGCGACCGGCCGCAACTGGCTGTTCTTCGGCGAGCAGCGCCGCGAGACCGACTTCTACTACGCCGACGAGCTCACCGCCCTGCGCGAGGCGGGCGTGCTGACCCGCCTCGACCTGGCCTTCTCCCGCGACCAGCGGAACAAGATCTACGTGCAGGACCGGATGCGCGAACACGGCGCCCAGCTGTGGGCCTGGCTGCGGGACGGCGCGCACCTCTACGTCTGCGGCGACGCCAGCCGGATGGCCCGCGACGTCGACGCCGCCCTGCGCGACATCGCCATCACCCACGGACAGCTCAATCCCGACGAGGCCGACGCCTACCTCAAGCATCTCGTCGCCGGCAAACGCTACGCGCGCGACGTCTACTAGCCGTGGTGGAACAGGGTTCCACGTGTGCCAGGATGAGGGCATGCCAACCAAGACGCGGAACACAGAGCGGCGCGAGGACGCCCTGTCCCGGGAACGCATCGTCGACGCCGCCGTCGAGATGCTCGACGCCACGGGCGAGAGCGGATTGACCTTCCGCGCGCTCAGCGCCCGGTTGCGGACCGGGCCCGGTGCGATCTACTGGCACGTGGCGAACAAGGACGAGCTGCTCATCGCCGCCGCCGACGCCGTGCTCACCCCCGCGCTGGCCGCCGACGCCGCCGATGACACGCCGGAGGACACGATCCGGGCGCTCGCCCTCGGCGTCTTCGACGCGATCGACGCCCACCCCTGGATCGGTTCGGAGCTCTCCCGTGCGCCGTCACCGCCGGCCATCCTGCGGATCTTCGAACGCATCGGCCGGCAGGTGCGTGCGCTCGGCGTTCCCTTCGCCGCCCAGTTCACGGCGGCCTCCGCGGTGCTGAACTACATCCTCGGTGTCGGCGGGCAGAACGCCGCGCAGGCCCGCGCGGTGGATCCGGGCACGGACCGGGACGAGTTCCTCGGCAACGTGGCGGCCGCGTGGGCCGGCCTCGATCCCGACGACTTCCCGTTCACCCGGACCGTCGCGGGCCAGCTGCGCGAGCATGACGATCGCGTGGAGTTCCTCAACGGCGTCGATCTCATCCTCGCCGGCATCTCGCGGCTCCGGCCTGACGCCTAGGCGCGGCGGCGTTCGTGGGCGGCCGCGAGGATCAGATAGCTGCTGGCGGTCCAGGTGTAGGCCCGGTCACGCAGGCCGGCCCCGGTCCGGGCGTCGAAGTTCTCCGCGAAGCCCGACTTCTCGCACAGCGCCCGGAAGCGTTCGCTGATCTCGTCGGCCAGGTCGTGGTGCCCCGCCCGGCGCAGTCCGTCCTCGATCAGGACGGTGGACGGTGCCCAGATCGGGCCGCGCCAGTAGCCGTCGGCGGCGTAGTGCGGTGAGTCGACGGCCTCGGTGGCCAGTCCGTGTGCGGTCAGGTGGGTGCGCAGGCGGTCGGCGAGCCGGTCGCTGACCTCGGCCGGCAGCTCGGCGCCCAGGGCGATGGGCATCAGGTCGAGCAGGCTGGTGCTGGCGCGGGTGTGGCCGGTGGTGGCGCCGCGGGCGACGAATCGCTTGCCGTCCCAGAGCTGGTCGAGCAGCGCCGCGCGGACGGAGTCGGCGGTGTCGTTCCACCGGTCGGCCTCGGCCGGCCGGTCGAGCTCGCCGGCGAGTACGGCCAGCTGACGGAGCTGCAGCACGAGGAAGCCGGCGAGGTCGGCGGTTTCGACGACCCGGTCGCCGTCGAAGGTGGTGGCGTTGTCCCAGCCGCTGTCGTTGCCGTGCTGGTAGTGCGGCAGGGCGTGGCCCGGCACCCGGCGCGAGGTGAGCCAGAAACCGGTCCAGCGGGACAGCCGCTCGTAGGCCTCGGCGAGCCGGGCCCGGTCCAGCGGTGCGGTCAGGTTGCGGCGCAGCTGGGTCAGCGCCCAGCCGTGGATCGGTGGTTTCACGAAGTTGTAGAGGACCTCCGAGTGGGTCACGGAGTCGGGCAGCGCCCCGGCCGGGTCCTGGTGGTCGAAGGGCAGCTGGAACTGGTGCCAGGCCAGCTCCGGGTCGCCGGCGGCCAGGGCGATCGCGTTGAAGCAGTGGTCCCAGCTCCACACCTTGTCCATCCAGTGTTTCGACATCAGCACGCCGGGCCGGGCCAGGAAGCCGCCCGGCGCCACGGTGGCCGACCACAGCACGTAGGCGGCCAGTTCGGCGGCGGGGGTGGTGGGTCCGCGCCACGGCGCGACGGCGTCGACGAACGCGCCGAACTGTGCCGCGGCCGCGGTGGCGACCTCGTCGAACGTGGCGGTGCCGGGGTACGGGGCGCGGGCGCTCGCGTACTCCTCGATGACGATCTCCCACGCCGGCCCGGCGGGCAGGTCCAGATACCGGTCGGCGGCGCCGAGGGCCTGCACGCCGACGGCGGCTGCCACTGCCCCGCCGAGCACGGTGATGCGGTAGCGCCGGCCGGTCTCGTACGAGGTGAGCACGTGCGCGCCGTCGACCGGGTCGCGGTACAGGTAGCTGCCGCTGAACGGGGTCAGGGCCGTTGCCGCCGTGGCCAGGCGCAGCCCGAGTCCGGTGCCCCGCACGCGGATCGTGTCGGCGTTCTCGTAGGCCAGCTCGATCTGTCCGGCGTCGTGGCGCCAGCGCAGCAGCGCCGGAGTCGCGATCGTCGTCGCGACAGCCGGCCGGTCACCGTGCAGCGGCACGAAGCGCAGCACCGGATGCATACCGGTCTGGTGGGAGACCAGGTGCAGGTCTTCCGCGTAGGTCTGCTCCGCGATGACCGGGGAGATGTCGAACCAGGACCCGCGGTAGCTGAACGGGATGTCCTGGACGGAGAACGTCGGGCTCTGTGGAGCGACGGGCATAGGTAGCGGCCTGCTTTCTGGGCGGGGCGGATCGGTCAGTCCTGGACAGCGGCGGCGGACCGGGTCAGTCCTTGACGGCACCGGCGGTGACGCCCGCGGCGACGTAGCGCTGCGCGACGATCAGCAGCAGCGTGGCGGGGATGGAGGCGATCACGGCGGTCGCCATGATCGCGTTCCATTGCTGGTTGTTGTTGCCGATGTAGTGGTAGATGCCCAGCGTGATGGGCTGGTGGTCGCCGCCGGCGTCGAGGGTGCTGGCGAAGACGAAGTCCGACCAGGCCCAGAGGAAGGCGAACAGCGACACGGTGACGACGGAGTTGCGGCTGACCGGCAGCACCACCGACACGAAGGTGCGCCAGGTCGTGGCGCCGTCCATGCGCGCGGCCTGGAGGAGCTCGTCGGGGATGCCGGACATGAACGCGGTGAAGATCAACACTGCGAACGGCACCGCGATCGTCGAGTCGGCCAGGATCAGCCCGGGTACGGAGTTGAGGATCCCCGCGTTGAGGTAGATCGCGTAGAAACCCATGGCCATGATGATGCCGGGAATCATCTGGGCGATCAGCAGAACGAAACTCAGCGCGCCGCCGCCGCGCGGGCGCAGCTTGGCCAGCGAGTATCCGGCGGGTGCGGCGAGCACGACGGTGAGGCCGACGGTGCCGAGCCCGATGAGCAGGCTGGTGCCCAGGTACGGCAGCTGCTGGTCGAGGACGGCCCGGTAGCCCTCCAGGGTGGCGTCGACCGGGAACAGGTGCGGCGGGCTGGCCCGCATGTCGGTGTCCCTGGTGAACGACACGTTGATCATCCAGTAGACCGGGAACAGCATGATCGCCGTCAGCACGACGCCGGCCGCTGTTTTCAGATGCCGCTTCATGTGGCCTGCCTGCGCTGGATCCGGATGTAGATGAGCCCGCTCACGAAGGCCATGACGATCAGCAGGTTGCCGACCGCGGCGCCCGGCCCGAACGCCGGCAGCAGGTTGCCGAAGCTCAGCCGGTAGGACCAGGTGGCGAAGGTCGTCGAGGCGTCGGTGGGCCCGCCTCTGGTCATGATCCAGATGATGTCGAAGACCTTCAGGGTGTAGACCAGCCCGAGCAGCAGGGTGATCGCGGAGACCGGGCGCAGCAGCGGGAAGGTGACCCGCCAGAAGCGTTGCCAGCTGCCGGCGCCGTCCAGCGCCGCCGCCTCGTTGAGCTCCGGCGGGATCGCCTGCAGGCCGCTGTAGAGCACGACGAGGTTGAAGGGGATGCCGATCCAGATGTTCGCGATGATCACCGAGACCAGCGACCACTGCGGCGAAGTCAGCCAGTTGACCGGGTCGAGACCGACGGCGCCGAGGGCGGCGTTGACGATGCCGGAGTCGCTGTTGAGCATCCAGGACCAGGTCGAGGCCGACACGATCAAGGGCAGGAGCCACGGTACGAGGAACAGCCCGCGCAGCGTGGCCGACAGCCGGAAGTGCTGGGCGAAGAAGACCGCCAGCGCCATGCCGATGGCGAACTGGAACAGCAGCGAGGCCCCGGTGAAGACCACGGTGTGCAGCAGCGCGGGACCGAACGTCGGATCGCTGAAGATCTTCGCGTAGTTGCCCGCACCGGCGAACGGGGCATCGCCCTGCACGAACGAGCGGACGGTGTATTCGCGCAGACTCAGGTCCAGGTTCCGGTACAGCGGCCAGGCGTAGAACGCCAGCAGGTAGCCGGTCACCGGGACCAGGAAGGCCCACGCCGCCCACCGGCCACGGTTCGCCGTCACTTGGTGGCGGCTGCGGCCGTGGTCTGGGCGGCGGTGAGCGCCTCCTGCGGGGACTTGCTTCCGCTGAGCGCGGCCTGCACCGCCGTCCACATCGGCTCGGAGATCTTCGGGTACTTGGTGCCGAGGTTGTCGCCGGTGCGGCCCTTGGCGGCGTTGACGGCGTCGACCCAGACCTTCAGGCCGGCGTTCCGCGCGACCTGCTTGGCCTGCACGTCGGCGGTGGGCGCGATGTAGGACAGCGTGGTGTCGGTGGCGAGCAGGTTGTCGGTGCTGGTCAGGCAGGAGACGAGCTTCGCCGAGGTGGCGTAGCGGGCGGCGCTCTTCTGCACCGGGATGGAGACGAACTCGCCGCCGGTCGGCGCCGGGGCGGTGCCGCCGGAGATGCCGGGGACGGCGATGATGCCGTAGTCGAATCCGGCCTTGGCGGCGTTGGCGAGTTGCCAGGTGCCGTTCTCGGCGAAGGCGTAGTCGCCGGTGGCGAACTCCTGCCAGCTGGTCGTCTGGGTGTTGTTGATGACCGAGTTCGGCGCGTAGCCCCGCTTGAGCCAGTCGGTCCACAGCGTCAGGGCGGAGACCGCCTGCGGGGAGTCCAGGGCGGTCAGCTGGGCACCGGAGCCCCAGAACCAGGGCAGGAACTGGAAGCTGCCCTCCTCCGTACCGATCGCGGAGAAGGTGATGCCCTTCTTGCCGGCGGCCTTGACCTTGGCCAGCGCGGCGGTCAGCGACGGCCAGTCCTTGACCGAGGCGATGTCGACGCCGGCGCCCGCGAGGACCTTCTTGTTGTAGTAGAGCGCGAGAGTGTTGGCGCCGATCGGCACGCCGTAGGTCTTGCCGCCGCTCTGTCCGGCGCCGAGCAGGTTGGCCGCCATCGCCGCGGTGTCGAGCTTGTTCTCCTCGGTGGTGGTCAGCACGCCGGCCTCGGCCAGCGTGGAGATGACCGGGTTGTCGACGATCAGCACGTCGGGCGAGTTGCCCTGCTGGGCGGCGAGCAGCGCCTTGTTGGTCAGATCGCTGGTGTCGTAGCCGGTGCGCTCGACGGTCACCCCGCTGTCGGTGCCGCACTTGGCGAGCAGCGTGACCCAGGCGGAAGCGCCGTCGAACTGCGGGTACGGGTCCCAGATCGTGTAGGTGCCGCCGGCCTCGGCCGACGGGGCGTCATCGGAGGTCGAGCAGGCGCCCGTGACGCCGGTCAGTGCGACGGTGAGCAGCACGGCGCCCGCCGTACGCCAGCTCTTGCCGGAAGTATTCATGTCTTGTCCTTTGAATGTCAGCATCTAGCGAATCGGTTCGACGAACCGATTCGCCAGACCCTAAGCGCGCCCCCAACGAGGGGTCAAGGCCCTGGAGGGCCGGTTTTTGCCGCCCTTTGAAACCGCCGGGCAACCTGGCCGACGCCATATTGACATCGATCAGAGCCGCCACCTACGCTGCAGAGCGAATCGATTCGACCATCCGACCGACCCCCAGGTCCGCGACAGCGGCCGCCTGCGGCAAGCTCCTTGTCGACGCCAGGTGGCGCGAACCGATTCGTGAGGAGTCCGCGATGAACATCGGCGAGATCGCCCGCCGGGCCGGGGTGTCCCGCAGCACCGTCTCCTACGCCCTCAGCGGCAAGCGCACCGTGTCCGAGGAGACGAAGCGGCGCATCCAGGCGGTGATCGACGAGCTCGACTACCGGCCCAACGCCGCCGCCCGCGCCCTCAAGGAGGGCCGCACCCGTACCCTGGGCCTGGTCATCCCCCCGGCCAGCCTGCGCCTGACCGACATGCAGCTCGGCTTCGTGGCCAGCGTCGTCGACGCGGCCGCCCGCGCCGACCTGGATGTGCTGCTGTCGCCCTCGGGCGGCGACCACGACCGCTCCTTCGAACGGATCATCTCCGGCCGGCGCGTCGACGGCGTGATCCTGATGGAGATAAGGCTGGAGGACGCGCGGGTCACCCGCCTGCGGCAGACCGGCCTGCCGTTCGTCACCATCGGGCACACCGCCCACCCGGACGGCACCTCCTGGGTCGACGTGGACTACGCCGAGCTCATCGCCCGCTGCGTGCACCACCTCGCCGATCTCGGGCACCGCGACATCGCCCTGGTCAACCGCTCCGCCGAGCTCGTCGCCGCCGGATACGGCCCCGCCCACCGGGCCCTGACCGGATTTCTCTCCGCGGTGGCCCAGCGCGGCGTCACCGGCATCGACCTGGCCTGCGCCGATGACGCCGCCGCCGGCGAGTCCTGCCTGGAACGGCTGCGCGAGGACCACCCCGAGGTCACCGCGATCGCCACCATCAACGAGGCCGCCCTGCCCGGCATCCAGCGCGGCCTGGAACGGGCGCGGCTGAGCGTGCCGCGTGATCTGTCCATCGCGGGCGTCGCCGCCCAGCACTGGGCGGAGGACTTCCGGCCCCCGCTGACCGCCGCCGACGTGCCCACCCTCGAGATGGGCACCCACGCCGTCGACCTGCTCCTCGAACGCATCGCCGCACCCGACACGCCGCCCCGCCACCTGCTGCTGACCCCGCCGATCTCCCTGCGCGCCAGCACCGGCCCCGCGCCGGCCCGCTAAGCCGCACCCCCACCGCCCGGGACGAGCCGACCGGCTCCTCCCGCGATGCCCCCTGTCCGATCACCGAACAGCGATGCCCCCTGTCCATCCACCGAACAGGAGAGAGCTCATGACACCCCATCGACCGCGCGGGATCGCCGCGCGCATCCTCACCGGTGCGCTCGTCGCCGCCTGCGCACTCACCGTCGCCTCGCCCGCCCAGGCCGCCGACGAGAGCATCAGCGTCAACTTCTCCGTCGCCGGCGGCGCGCCGACCTACCGCGCCTCGGGCTGGATCTACGGCATGACCGAGGACGGATCCGGGCCCCCGAGCCACTTCTACACCGACGTCAAGTTCCGGGCGATGCGCGCCGGCGGCGCCCAGCTCGACCAGCCCGGCGGCTGGGTGTCCGGCGGGTACGCCCGCCGGTGGAACTCCACCCGCGCCCAGATGCTGCGCACCCAGGCCCTCGGCGGCACGTTCATCCTGCTCCCGCACGACCTGTGGGGCGCCGACGGCTACCCGATCTCCCGCTTCCCCGGCGACAACGGCGACTGGACCGACTACGACAACTTCCTCACCCGGGTGATCGCCGACGTCCGCGCCACCGGCGTGCCGGTGCAGTGGGACATCTGGAACGAGCCCAACCTCGGCCTGTTCTGGAACCGCCCGCAGGCCCAGTACTTCGAGCTGTGGCGGCGCAGCTACCAGCGCATCCGGGCCGAGTTCCCCGGCCAGCTGATCGTCGGCCCGAGCTGCGCGTGCGTGCCGACCACGAACGGCGCCTGGTGGGGGCAATACCTCGACTACATCCGCGCCAACAACGTGATCCCGGACATCTTCAGCTGGCACAGTTTGCCCGGCGACCCGGTGGCGAACGTCGCGGCGGCGAACACCACGCTCAACGCGCGCGGCATCCCGCATCCACGCCCGTACCAGATCAACGAGTACGGCGCGCCCGACGAACAGAACCCGGGCGACGGGTCCTGGTACATCGCGCGCCTGGAGCGCGCCGGCGCCGACGGCCTGCGCGCCAACTGGGCCAGCACCGCGAACCTGCACAACGACCTCGGCAACCTGCTCGTCCACAACCCGGCCGGCCAGCACCTGCCCAAGGGCGAGTGGTGGGTCTACCGGTTCTACGGCGGGCAGACCGGCCTGATCTCGTCGGTCACGCCGAGCCCGGCGTACGACGCGTTCGCGACCAAGGCGGCCGGGGTCGCCAAGATCCTCGTCGGCGGTGGCGGCACGACCGGCAACGTCGCCGTCAACCTCCAGCGCCTGGACACCACGAGCGGCATCGTCCAGAACAATCAGGTACGGGTGATCGCCCAGCGCATCCCGTACAACGGCGGCGCCGCGGTCCAGGGCCCGGTCACCGTCCAGAACTCGGTCGTGACGCTGTCGGGCAACGGCACGACGGTCAACCTGCCGCACACCAACGCCGACGACACCTTCACCATCACGCTCCAGCCACCGTCGGACGCCGGCTTCCAGTCCGTCGCGGTGGCGCAGCACTCCCAGCAGTGCCTGGACAACACCGGCCTGAGCACCACGGACGGCAACCGGCAGCAGCAGTACTACTGCGAAGGCGGCGACCAGCAGTTGTGGAACTTCCGCCCGGTCGCCGGGGTGGCGAACACCTACACGGTGGTGAACCAGCAGAGCGGCAAGTGCCTGGACGTCAGCGGCGCGTCCACCGCCGACGGCGCGGCGGTCCACCAATGGACCTGCGGCGGGGCGACCAACCAGCAGTTCACGCTGCGGAAGGTGACCTATTCGGGCAACGACAGCCATGACTACCAGCTCATCGCCCGGCACAGCGGAAAGTGCGTCGATGTCAGCGGCATCTCCACGGCGGCGCGGGCACTGGTCCACCAGTGGACCTGCAATGCGGCCGGGCAGGGCAGCCCGCTCAACCAGACCTGGCGGTTCTGGGGCCGCTGACCCGCACCTGATCAGGTGCCGCCACGGCCGGGGATGACCAGCCGTGTCGCCGACGGCCCGCAACCTGTCGACGGTTGCGGGCCCGTTGTGGCGCCATAGGACCGGAACCTTGATGCCTGCGGTGAACATCGACTCGTGCAGGACCACCGAGGCCGGCTCCCGTGCCCTTCAGCCCGTCGAAGACCAGGACACCCTTGAAATGGGGGTCAAGGGGTCGCAGGTTCAAATCCTGTCAGCCCGACAGCGTGAGGGTTTCTGCAGTTCAGAGGCCCTTCATTGCGATCCCGGCGGCGGCGCAGACCTGATCAATCTCGACGCGTAGCGTATGGCGGGTGGGTAAGCGGTTGGAGCCAGCGCAGTGGTACGCCAACTTGCCGAGCTTTCTCGCCTCGGCGAGCGCCTTGATTACGGACCCTTCAGGGGCAGCAGTGCTCGCCGTGAAGCCTAACTACCGGAATCACTGGAACGTACCGGGCGGGATCATGGAAGCAGGGGAACCACCTCATCTGTGCTGTGCTCGCGAGGTCGCGGAGGAACTCGGCCTCGAGCTCGCCGTGGGACGGTTGCTGGTTGTGGACTGGGTGCCGCCGACTGAGCAACGCAAGGCGTGGTTCGGCTTCCTCTTCGACGGCGGCGTCCTGGAGGACCCGTCCCGGATCTCATTGCAGTCCGAAGAGCTGGAGGAGTTCACCTTCATCGCGCATGCAGACCTGAGGACTCGGCTGACGGCGAACACGGCGGACCGCGTCGAGGCGGCGTTGCTGGCGCGTGACTCAGGCGGCGTCGCATACCTGCATGACGGGGCGCTGGTGCAGCATGCCAGTTCAGGAGCCCCGCGCTTCCCCTGATCGCAACCACCGGGGCGTTACGCGGCGGCGAGTAGCTCGCGGGCTTCCGATCTCCAGCTCACCACGGTCGGATGCCGGGCATGCGCGGTCAAGCTGGACGCATACTCGTGGATGCGGTCGCGAAGTCGCCGCGATCGCAGGTGAGCGGTGGCGAGGAGCGCTGACCGGGCGGTGTGGCAGGAGTGTTCGATGTCGCCGAGTCCGGCTTGGACGCGGGCGTGCAGGATCTGGTGCAGGGCACGGGCTCGGATGCTGTCGTGGGGCAGCTCGAGTGCGGCGGCGCTGTACTTCTCGGCTTCGGCGTAGTGCCCGAGGTCGTGCAGGCAGTGCATGGTGGAGCCGGCGTGGTGGGCAGGGCTGGAAGCACCGAGCCAGCCCGGTGTGGTGTCGAGCCTCGACCGGGCGAGCACGGCCTCGGCGCGGCGGAGCGAGGCCCGGCACTCACGTGCGTCGTGGGCGAGGGCGTGCCCGCGGGCCTCGGTGGTGTGAATGCGGGCGAGCAACGCGGCGGGAGCTCGGTGCAGGGAAGTGGAGGCGGCCCGGGCCATCTGTGCGGCCTTGACCCCGTCGCCGAGATAGACGAGCTGGGCTGCCATGTTGCTCATGACGTAGGCGCCGAAGGTTGTGTCTCCAGCGTGTTTGGCCAGGGCGAGGCTTTGGATGCTCAGGCGCTGGGACAAGCCGTGTTCGCCGGCGTCGAAGGCCATGTAGGAGACAGTCTCGGTCAGTACGGCCGCGGCAGCGAATAGTGCTTTGCCGACGGCGTCGCGGTAGGTGCCGTGCAACAGCGGGGTCACTTCATGGTCGAGGTAGTCGCTGAGCCAGGCCCGGGCGTAGCCGCCGCCGTGGCGGCGGTCGAGGTCGGCGAAGTCGCTGCGGGCGGCGAGGATCCGGTCGACGTCGGTCGTGCCCACCCGTCGGCTGCCGGTGCGAGAGATCTGTGCGGCGGCTGGAGCGAATGCCCACCGCCAGCCGGCGTCGGGTCCCGCAGCGGCGACGAACGGATAGCGGGACGCTTCGCGGCGTAGCGCGGTCCGGTGCCAGAGGCTGATGGCCGCGTCGGCGGTCGCGTCCGCGGTGTCCGGCAGGGTGAGATAGGCGCTGCCGTCGTCGAGCAGATCGTCCGGCGTGACCGAGCGGTGCAGCCGGCGGGTCAGGACGGCGGCGATCAGGGCGGGGGTCGGTGGGGTAGGGGTGGCTCCACGCAGCCACCGGTTCACGGAGCTGGAGTCGTAGCGCAAGTCAAGATTTCCGTGCTCGGGGCGGCGGGCGAGGTTGTCGACCTGCCTGGCAAGGCCTGCGTGAGAGATGTCCGCCTCGGCGATGAGCGCGGCCAGGCGAGTGTTGACGATCGGATGATCAGTACCGGCCACTGTCGATCCCCTCCCGGAATAGGCATGACCCTGAGTGCGCTTGCGTGTGCTCTAAGTGTTCAGGCTAGTGCTTTCCGGCCGCGTTGGGTGTCCCGCACAAGCTGTGCACAACCCCGCACAACGGGGAGCCGCGATGCACCAGCTGACCCACGTGCACACGGGTTCCGGCCGGCCATGGCGGCGGGCTCCGATAGCAGCAGACCGTTCACGGACGCCTCGCCACCGTCAGGAGAACCGATCATGACCCAAGCTCACTACGCCGTGGTCCACCGTCAGATCACCATCACTCTCGCCGGCCCGTCCGGTGACGGTGGCCGACGATGACGACATGCGGTGCGAACGACGCGGCGCCCGCGCTCTGGTCGCCGACAATGATCGGTGAGCGGCTCCGGACGGTGATTGTGCAGCCGGCCACGCTGTGCAATCTCGACTGCGACTACTGCTATCTGCCTGGCCGTCACCGGCAGACGTTGATGCCGGTCAAGGTCACCGAGCGTCTCGCGAACTCCCTCGCCGCACAGCCCGCTGACCTACCGATCGAAGTCGTCTGGCACGGCGGGGAACCCCTGACGACACCACTGGCCCACATGCGGTCCCTCCTGACACCGTTCGAACCACTACGGACCGCCGGCCGGGTGCGCCATGGCGTTCAGACCAACGCCACCCTCATCACACCCGGATGGGTCGACCTGCTGCGCGAATACCATTTCCAAGTCGGCGTCTCCGTCGACGGCCCAAAAACGCTGAATGCGACGCGCGTCGACCGTGCCGGGCGTTCCAGCTTTACCAGGACGCTCACCGGGATCGATCGGCTCAAGGCGGCCGGCATCGCCTTCAGCGTGATCTGCGTGGTCACCGCCGACAGCATCACGTTTCCCGACGAGCTCATCGGCTTCTTCGCCGACCTGGGGTGCGCGTCGGTGGGGTTCAACATCGAAGAGCTGGAAGGATTGAACGCCCACCGCTGTCAGGTCACCGCGGAACAAGCCCAGGAATTCTGGGCCCGACTCTGGCACCTGCGCAGCGCCTACCCCCAATTGCGCATCCGCGACTTGGACCGCCTCCGCGGCTGGATCGCACACGCGAAGGCCGGCAACGAGACCCCCGCCAGCGTGTACGACCCCATCCCTACAGTGTCGGCCACCGGCCAGGTCGTCGTGCTCTCGCCGGAACTACTCGGTGTCACCGCCGCACGCTATGACGACTTCATCGTCGGCAACGTCCTGACCGAGCCCCTGCCCGCGATGATGGCGCGCTTGAAAGGCGTGAGCTACGTGCGCGAGTTCGACACCGGGCTGCGCCGCTGCGCGGTCGAATGCGAGTTCTGGAGCTTCTGCCGCGGCGCCCAAGCCGGCAACAGATTCTTCGAACATGGCCGCTTCGACATCACCGAGACCAACTACTGCCGCACCACGTACCAGGCCATCGTCCGCTCTGCGCTCAACCACACCCGAGGAGCAACACCATGACCGCCCTCCACCTGCTCACCAGCATCGACGCCGCCGACCTCGAACGCCTCGGCGTCTACGACACGGCCCCAGCCCTCATCGACGCTGCGAAGTTCGACAATCGCCCGACCTGGGACAACACGAAGCCTCCGTTCGACAACCGGCCCAGCTGGGACAACTGGAACAATAAGAAGTGACAAACCGCGGGCGGCGACGCTCCTCGGCATCGTCCATCCGCTGTTTAAGGTGAGCCATGCAGATCCGTGCCGTACGAGACGTGAAAGTCGTTCTGCCCGGCGACAAGCCGGACGACCTGCCTCGATGGGAACGGATCCCGCGCGCCGGAGAGGCCGTCACCGAAGCCGTCGTCACCGGCGGCACCTGGACCCGCGCAACGCTGGAAGACGTCTCAATGACCCGCTCATGGCTTTCCGGCGCCGACCTGTCCGCGATGACACTCACGTCGGCACGGCTCGACCGCTGCGTCCTGACCGGCTGTTCCCTGGTCGGCGCCCACCTCGACGCCGTCACGCTCAAGGACGTGATCTTCGAGAACTGCCGACTCGACTACGCCACCCTGCACCACCTGAAGGCCGCAGGCCCCGTCGCCTTCATCGGCTGCTCCCTCACCGAGACGACGCTCTCCTCCTGCACCTTGCCGACCGTGGTCTTCGACGGATGCAAATTCGCCGGCCTCACGATTGAACAGTGCGACTTGCGCGGAGCTGACCTGCGCGGCAACGATCTGGCCGGCCTTGCCTGCGCCACCGCCCTACGAGGAACCATCGTCAGTGACTCACAGTTGCCCGCTCTTACCCAACTGCTTGTGAACGAGCTGTCAATCAAGATCAAGACGGGCCTCCGCTGAGGACGAGCGCCCGCTCGAACGGACTCGGCGAATATCGGTTTGAGGGCCGGCGCCCGGACTGCGGCCTCGGTGCCGACCGCCCGTGCCTGACACTCCGGCGTCACGCGGCCGATGGCGAGGCCGCTCATTCGGGGTCGCCGCTACGGACCCGGGCGGCGCGAGCCCCCGGCTCGGCGCCGGGCGCCTGCCCGGCCAGCCGGGCAATGATGTCAGGGTGCTGCTCACCGAACGTGGCGGCCTCGTCAGTCAGCTCCATGTGGGGCCACCTCATCGCCCCAGCGTAGCCGCCGGGGCGTATCGCACGGAGCAGTCGGTAACGACAAGGAGTATCAGCACCGTGGCGCCGGCCTCCGTGGGCCGGCGCCACCCGCACGTCCAGCGCTACCGGCCTCGTCCCGAGCCTCCCCCCGGCCGGGGCGCCGCGCCGAAGCCCGCCGCGGCGTACGGGGTGATGGCGATCTTGTCGATGATCGGCGCGTACCTGGACCGGAGCAGCAGGTCCGGGTAGCGGCCCGAGATGTACGACGTGCCGTCGAAGTCGGGCAGCTCTTCCGAGGAGAACCGCACGGTGTTGCGGCCGGGCTTCAGCCGCACCGGCACGCTGAGCTCCCAGAAGTTGTCGGCGTGGAAGGTGTGCGGGAACAGCACCTGCCTGGCCGGGCCGCCGTTGACGCTAATCGCGGCGCGGCGGGCGAGCGGGTCCGGGTTGTAGTGCGTCGCCGGCGACTGTTCCGGGTTGGAGTAGCGGACGGTCATGGCGTACGTGCCGGCCCGGCGCGCCTGGACGTCGAAGGTGAGCGTGTTGTCGTTACCGGGGCTGCCGCCGATGCCGGTCACCGCCTTGCCGCCGGTGGCCAGTGGGTAGTCGGCCACGGTCGCGGTGCCGGCCGGCTTCGCGTTCTCCGCCTGATACCAGGTCGGGGTCAGGGTGCCGGTGGTCTTCGTGACCCGCAGCCGGTCCAGGTAGAGCCGGCCGGACAAGCCGGTCACGCTCACCTTGTTGATGCCGCCGGACAGGAACACCGCGCCCTTCGCCGACTTGCCGAGCCGGGCGACGTGCCGGCCGTTGACCGTCAGGTCGGCGCGACCGCGGCCGGCGGCGTCGATGCTCAGCGTGGACTCGCCGTCGGCGGGTGAGTAGACCCAGAAGGTGGCCGACCCGCCGCGGCCGAGGCCGACCGGGGCGGCACCGGACGCGCCGCGGCGGCTCTGGTCGATCCGGGCTCCGCGCAGCGTGGCGTGCCCGGCCTCGTAGGTCGATGCGGTCGCGGCGGGATTGGGCAGCGTGAGCGTGACGCGGTCGACGATCGCGTCGCCCTTGGTCGCCCGGGTGCCGTCCAGGCTGCGGGCGGCCAGGCTGATCGTGTGTTTGCCGGCGGTCAGCGAGACCTTGGTGTCGGTGTGGTCCCAGACCACCCACTTGTAGCCCAGCGGCAGGAACAGCTCCTGTTCGGCTTTGCCGTCCACGCGCAGGAACGCGTTGGTCGGGCCCTGCTCGGCGACCAGGCCGTAGGTGTTCAGCGAGTTGGCGAAGACGCTGAGGTCGTACACCCCGGTCGTCGGGACCTCGACGCTGAAGTCGAGCACCAGGTCCGACCCGGTGCGCAGGCCACCCACGTTGTAGGTGCCCGAGGTGTAGAACTTGCCCACGTCGGACGGCGTGCCCTCCGGACCGTTGCGGCTGTATCCCGAGCCGGTGTGCGCGGCGTCCTCGGCCTCGTAGCCGGCCGTCCACAGGTTCGTGGCCGGGACGGCCGCGGTCCGGTTCCGGCCGGGAGACAGGATGATCTGGTACGCCGACGACTCGTCGAACGCCGGCAGCCGCGATCCGAAGTCGACGGTGGCTTTGCCGCCGGTCACCCGCTGGTCGAAGTCGGCGACGACCCGCGGCTGGGCGGAGTCACCGAGCTGCCCGCTCCACGGGATTTCCTGCACCAGCACGCGTACGGCGGAGCCGAACAGCTTCCGGTCGACGTTGGCGAAGGTGACCGTGCCGGTGCCGGAAGCACCGCCGATCAGGGCACGGGCCTGTGACCGGGCCGGGTCCAGCGTGGCGACGCCCTGCATGGTGTAACTCTGGCCGGGGAACGGCGGCGTGACCTGGACGGTGTGTCCGCTCATCTGGGCGTAGCTGTGCAGCAGCCACCACTGGCCGTTGGCCCGGTTTTCCTGGACGGCCGAGTCGCTGAGGTTGCCGTCGATGTTCCAGTAGGCGATGTCGGCGTCCACCTTGGAGTCCTCGATCGCGGAGACCCATTGGATCATCTGGCCGGGCACCGAGGTGTGATAGTTGAACGCGTACTCGTTGATGTTGATCGGCAGGTGCCGGCCCGCGTGGCGGGTCCCCGCGAACAGCTCGTCCTCCCAGGCCCGGTAGCGGGCCACGCTGGTGCGGATCCGGGCCGGATCGCCGAGCTCGTGCCAGCTGAACACCTCGGGTACGGTGCCGGCGGCCACCGTGTGCCGCAGGAAGTCCTTGTCCTGGTCGTACAGGATGCTGGTGTTCGGTCCGGCGATCCGCGCGTCCGGCATCTTCTTCTTGATCAGCGCGTGCACCTCGTCCCAGGCGGCGTAGAAGTCTCGGGGGTTGTCCAGCCAGCTCACCGAGTTGTAGCTCCACTGCCCGGTGCCGAACATGTTGCCCTCGGGCTCGTTGAACGGCACGAAGACGACGTGCTCGCGATACTTGGCCGCCAGCGTCAGCACCTGGTCGACCTGGGTGGCGATCTTCGCCTTGAAGTCGTCGAGTTTCGCCTTCGGGGTGGTCCCGGGCCACTCGTAGGGGAAGCCGCGGTAGATGTCGGTCATGTAGATGTAGACGTCCCCGCCGGTGCTGTCCGCGAGGGGTTTGACGACCTCCAGGGCGTCGGCGCCGGGGTGCTGGGGACCGTCCTGGGCCTTGGTCGAGACCGTCCGCAGGCCCATGCCCTCGATGAGGTTGCGGGACGGGACGCCGTCGCCGTAGACGCCGTAGAGGGTTCCGGAGGCGCCGCCGTGGAAGGCTCCGGTGTTCGTGCCCAGGTCGATGGTGAGGTCGCCGGGTGCGATGACGCGCACGGTGGCGCTGACCGCGACACCGCGGCCGGTCACGACGCCGTTCACGGTGAAGGTTCCGCTCTGTGCGTACCGGGCAGGATCGATCGCGTTCCAGGTGACCGGCAGCACGCGGTCGATGCCGTCGGAGTAGGACCCGGTCACGGCGGGCAGGACGGGTGCCGTGCCGACCGTGGTCGTGACGGCGAACGAGGTCTTGCCGACGGTGGTCAGGGTGGCCAGGTCGCTGCCGGCGAGCGTGGCCACCTGGTCGTCGGTGAGGGCGCTGTCGTAGACCCGGAAGTCGTCCATCGCCCCGGCGAAGAACGGGTGACCGCTCCAGAACGGCTTGCCGAGGAAGCCCGACGTGCTGTTCGCGGCCGCGTACATGGTGGCCGCGAGGTTGACGCTCGCCGTGGCGCTGCCGACCCGCACGCCGTTGAGGTAGTAGCGCAGGGCCGTACCGTCGATGGTGGTGACGAGGTTGACCCACTGGCCGGCGGGAAGCTTCGCGGTCGCGTCGACGCCCACCTCGGCCGAGCCGTTGACCGGCTTGATGGAGGAACGGGTCTTCGCGACACCGCTGAAGGACGGGGTCACGAAGGTCGCCGAGTTCTGGTCCTTGCCGATGCAGTAGACCCATTGGAAGTCCGCGCCACCGGCCCACTTCACCCGGGTGGCGATCGTCGCCGCCGTCAGATCCTTGAACAGCCCGTTCGGCACGGACACGTAGGGTGCCGTGGTCGAGCCGGCCGGGCCGCCGGGCAGCTGCAACGCCTTCGTGCCGTCCGTGCCGTCGACCTGCGTCGCCGAGCCGGGGTTCACCAACGTGCCGTTCCGGCCGCCGCCGGACCTGTCGGTCACCACGCCGCCCGACAGGTCACCGTCGAAGTCGTACCGCAGCACCGGGGTGGCGGTGGTCGGCTCCGCGAAGGCCGGCGGCACGGCGAGCACGCCGCAGGCGAGGTTCGCGGCGAGGGCCGCGGCTATCAGTCGTCTACTCGATCGGGACAAGGCGGGGACTCCATTCGGGCACGGAGGTCATCGGCGTCGAATCGGTTCGCAACGACGCTAGGGCGCGAGTCCCGTCGATGTCAATCCTGTGTCCCCTCCGTGAACCCGAAGTTACCCAGCTACCAGGAGAGCGGTCCGGATCGGTGCCCTATGTCCTGGCGTGACGACGAAGTCGAATCGGTTCGTATCGGGGGGAATTCGTTGGCCAGGACGGCCGGCGGGGGCGACGATCGTTCTCCGGACCGGCCCCCGGAGCTCGACCCCCTGGCCAGGCCGGCGGGCCTGCGCCTGGTGCACCGGTGGGACGGTTGACCCCGACAGCCGCACCCGGGAAGGGACCCGCACGTGTCGCTCCACACCCGCTCCACCCTCGCCTGATGGCCCGGCATCTGCTCGTACCGGGACGGGGCATCCCGCGCCCCGAGCACTGGTTGCGGCGCTGGGCCGACGCGCATCCCGACTATCGTTGGGCGCCCCGGCCGCCGGGCCCGCCGTTCAACCTGGCCGACCGGGTGGCCGCGCTGCACGCGGCCATCACGGCCGACCCCGAGCCGGCGGTGCTGATCGCGCACAGCGCCGGGTGCATCACCACGGTCACCTGGGCCGGCCGCCATGCCGGCCCGGTGCGAGCCGCGTTGCTGGTCACGCCGCCCTACCTCGACCCGGACTGGACACCGGGCCCGGACGACCCGCCCGACTACGCCTTCGGAGTCGTGCCGCGCTCGAGGTTGCCGTTCCGCACCGTGCTGGTGGCCAGTCGCACCGATCCGTACACGACCTTCGCGCAGTTCGAGCAGTACGCCGAGGACTGGGGCGCGGAGCTGTTCGACGCGGGCGACGCCGGGCACATCGAGACCGCGAGCGGCTACGGCCCCTGGCCGGACGGCGAACGGCTGGTCGCCGCCCTCGGCTGAGCCGCCGGCGCAGCCGGCCGGCCCGGCCGCCGCGCGCCGATTTCCGAGCCGAATGCCGGACTATTCCGGCGGGTGCGGGCATCCAGTAACCGATGCCCCCGCCGGCCCGGCCCGGCGGGCCGAACGATCGGAGGAAGCGATGCGGACGACGGTGGACGGGGTCAGCCTCTACTTCGACGTCGAGGGCGCGCAACTCGCGGCGGACGGCGGGCGGCTGGTCGAACGGCCGACCGTGCTGGTACTGCACGGCGGCCCCGGCTTCGACCAGGGCTACCTGCGGCCCGGGCTGAGCCCGCTCAGCGCGTACGCCCAATTGGTCTTCGTCGATCTGCGCGGGCAGGGACGCTCGGGCCGGCCCCCGGTGCGAACCTGCACGCTGGAGCGGATGGCCGACGACGTGGCCGGGCTCTGCGACCGGCTGGGAATCGCCGAGCCGGTCGTGTTCGGCCACTCCGGCGGCGGTTTCGTCGCGCTGCACCTCGCGCTGCGCCACCCCGGCCTGGCGCGCGCCCTGATCCTGTGCGCCACCGGCGCCGCGCTGCGGCCGCTCACCGACGACGATCCCCCGCCCGGCCTGGCGGAACGCGCCTCGCCCGAGGCCGCGGCGGTCGCCGCGCGGATGTTCGGTGGCGACTTCTCGGCGGAGACCATGCGGGCCTTCACCGAACAGATCGCGCCCGCGTACGCGGCACCGCGGCACCGCGACCTCCCCGGCCGGCTGTTCTCGCTCAGCGGCTTCGCCGGCGAGGTCGCGCAACACTTCTTCGGCACCCTCGCCGCCGACTACGACCTGCGGCCGCGGCTCCGGCAGATCGGTGTGCCCGCCCTGGTCACCTACGGCCGCCACGACTGGGTGAGCCCGCCGGCCGCCAGCCGCATCATGGCGGCCGGGCTCCCGGACGCGGAACTGGTCGAATTCCCGGAATCCGGGCACTTCGCCTTCGCCGAGGAACCCGCCGCGTTCCAGGCCGCGGTCGGCACGTTTCTCACCCGGGTCTGCGCGGCCGGCTGACGGGCGTCCGCCACTCGGGTGGGTCCCCCTGCCGGGTGGTTTAGAAACTCATTGGTTTGTCCCGTCTTGACCCGCTCTACAGTGTATGGCGCCGGTTCCCGCCGGCCCCGCTGGTCCGCATTCATGAACAGGTGAACCTTGATGTCCACTACCACGCCGACACCGACCCGTCCGCCGGAAGACCAACTACCGGGGATGCCGCCGCCGGCGCTGACCCTGGCGGTGGCGACGGTCGGCTTCGCCGCGGCGTTCTGGGTGTGGGCGCTGGTGGCCGCGCTGGGGCCGGATCTGAGTCACCGGTACGGGCTGAGTTCGGTGCAGCAGGCGCTGTTGGTGGGTGCCGCGTTGTTCGTCGGCTCGCTGGGCCGGGTGCCGGTCGGCGTCCTCACCGACCGGTACGGGGCCCGGCTGATGGTGCCGGCCGTCAGCCTGGCGAGCGCGGTGTCGTTGACAGCCGCCGCCTTCGCCGAATCGGCGCTGGCGCTGGTGGCGGTGGCCTGCGCGTTCGGGGCGGCGGGCACCATGTTCGCGGCCGCCGCCGCGCTGGTGTCGCGCAGCTGCCCGCCGGGCCGGCGCGGGCGGGCGCTCGGCGTGCTCGGCGCCGGCGTGGCCGGGGTGGCGGTGGCCGCGGTGGCCTCGCCGAGCCTGTCGCACGCGGACGGCTCCCGGACCGTGTTCCTGCTGGCGGCGGCGGTGCTGGCGGCGTTCGCGGCGGTGGCGGCTGCCGTGGTCCGGGACCGGCCGAGCCTGAACGCGAATCCGTCGATGCGGGGCGCCGTGGCAGGGGCGTTGCGCGTGCCGGAGGTGCCACGGCTGGCGGCGCTGTCCGCGCTGGCCTGCGGCACCATGATCGCGGCCGCCATGTTCCTGCCGGCGTATCTGCGCTCCCAGTACGGCGTCGACTGGCGCCAGGCGATGCTGGGCACCGCGGTGTTCGTCGCCGTCGTGGCGGGCTCGCGCCCGGTCGGCGGCTGGCTGGTGGACCGGCACCCCGCGGCGACGGTGCTCGCCGGCGGCTTCGGCCTGGCCGGCGGCTGCGCGCTCCTGCAGGCGTTCGCTCCGCCGCTGGGACCGCCGGCCGCGATGAGCCTCGCGGGCGTGGCGGTCGGCCTGGGCGCGGCGAGCGGGGCGGTCATGGCGCTGATCGGCGTCCTCGCCCCACCGGAACGGGTCGGCGCCGTCGCCGGCGCGGTCGGCGTCGTCGGCGGTGTCGCCGGGCTGGTGCCGCCGCTGCTGATGGCGGGCGTGTACGCCGTCGACGGTTCCTTCGGGATCGCGCTGACGGTCTTGTCCGCCATGCTGCTGGCCGCCGCGACACACCTGCGGGCCAGGCCGGAGTGGATCGACGCGCCGTCCGAACCCGCGCCCGCCCTGCCGGCCGCGGGGCAGGGCCCCACCGTGATCACCGTCGGGTGGGCGGACCTGCGACGCAACATCTCGGCCGTGGCCACCGCACTGGCCGCGATGGCCCGGCACCACGAACTGCTCATCGTGCACGGCTGCGACGGCACGCCGACGCATCAGTCCGTCCACATCCTGGTCGCGGCGCTGCGGCAGCGGCTGCCGCGACATCGCATAGCGGCCGCCCTCGTGGACACGTCGCCCTGTTCCGGACGGGCCGACACCGACCTGATCCGCGAGTTGCTCGACGACGGCTGGGTGACCGTCGCCGTCACCGCGAGCCCCGACCCCGACGGGGCCGCGGCGACCCTCGGCGAACGGATCGACGCCACCCGGCTGCTGCGGCTCACCACCACGGCGTCGGGCAGGTTCGCCCTCGCGTCGGTGCCGAGACCTGCCGAACGGCCGCCCGTCCGCGACCTGGCCCGGTAAACGGCCCCGCACCCGGGCGGCGCGTGCGGCGTCGCCCGGATCGCACCCGCCGGGAATCCGCTGCCGCCCTCCTGCGGACCATCGACCTGGCCCAGGCCGCGGAGGACCTCGGCGTGGACGGCGCGTTCGTCCGCGTCCACCACTTCGAGCGCCAGCTCGCCTCGCCGTTCCCGCTGCTGATGGCGCAGACTAAGAACTTTCCAGGCGTTCCTTTACTGCTTGTAGGTGGCTCAGCTCGGCCATGATGATGGTGCGCGCGTCCGCGTCGTAAGACGCCAACTGGGCAAGCGCAGCGAACGAACGAAGGTACATCGTCACTTCGCGCGGTTGAGTCACCGCTATCTCAGCGGTGACCGCCTCGATGTGAACAAGCCGTTCATCAAAGATGATGAATTGATTAGATGGCACAACGTATGGGGCTCCGGCAGGGATGATACCTAACCGGACTCGGCTCATTGACATAACGGATAGCAGCCGGTCAAGCTGGCCGATCATCACATCCCGACTGCCGACCACGGTTCGTAGCGCCTGCTGACCGATGACGAAATGGAATCTGTGGTGCGGGCTATAGAGGATCTGTTGCATTTCCATTCGTGCGGATACGCCAGCGTCCACGTCGTTCGGCACCTCGTAGAATGCGGCGACGCGCTGGAGGACAGCGGTAGCGTACTCGGCCGTGTGCAGCAGCCCGGGAATCAGAATCGGTTCATGCCAGCGCATGAATTCCGTTTCACCTTCAATGGAGATCAGCTTTTCTTGCCTCGCTCGCGTGCCGGCACGAAGCCGACGCCTCCACTCGACATACATAGCCTCAATGTCCCGCACGGTGACGATCAGGTCGTTCGCCTGGTCTTCTGCGTGGCATAGACGACACCAGACCCTGATGTCCTCTTCAGACGGGCTGGTCAAGTCCCTGGACGTGGTGTATTGGGTGATCTTCCGATTTGATCTTGGTTAGAGGAGGGGTTGACCGGGTTCGCCGGTGATGGGTTCACCGGTGGCGGGTTGCCATTGGTCGATGTCGTCGGGCCAGGGTGCGGGCCGGGCTTGGTCGTCCCACCAGCCGGTTTCGATGTTGTCGTTGATCAGGGCGGTGTTGAGGGCGGCGCGTTCGGCCGGGTCGGGAATGGCGTGCTCGCCGGTCGGGTGGGTCATGCTGCGGTCTCCAGTTGTAGGTCCTCGGTGGTCGCGGTGGACACGATGGTGGTGGGTGTGGTGCGGGCGCGGTCGAGCACGTCGAGAGCGAAGTAGCGGCGCCCTTCGGTCCAATTCGTCGTGTTGTTCGGCCAGGACGGCGCCGACGAGGCGGATGACGGCGTCGCGGTCGGGGAAGATCCCGACGACGTCGGTG
>NZ_QHHV01000012.1:0-19634 GCF_003947245.1 Actinoplanes sp. ATCC 53533
CGTGACCAGGAACTTGTTGGCGCCCGCGAAGCTCAGCCAGCCGCCGCGCGCGACGATGACCTGCTTGGCGGTGATGAACGCGCTGAGCCCGACGGAGTCGCAGAACTTGAGGTCCGAGAGGTCCACGACGATGCGCGGGACCTGCCGTTCCAGCAGTTCGGCGAGCAGTTCGTGCAGTCTGGTCGCGGTGTCGGCGTCGAGTTCGCCGCTCAGGCGCAGCACGGCGACGTCGGAGCGGATGTCAGTCACGGTGGCCTGCATGGCATCACTTTCGTCCTGGTTATCGGGTTCACAGCGTAGATCCACCCGAACAGCCGATGGCGGACAGTTCGTCCGCTGGTTTCACTTTCGCGGCTTGGCGTTGCGCAGCCGGATCCCGCTGAACCGCAGCGTGCTCGCCACGATCTCGTCCATGACCGACCACAGGTTGGCGACCAGCCGGAACTGGATGCCGGCGGCCTCGTGCAGGGCGAGCAGGTCGCCGACAGGCTCGGCGGGGCCGAGTGGGATCACCGGGGCGGTCGCGACCATCGCGTGCGGCTGCGGCGAGCCGAAGGGACGGAACGGGGCCGCGTCGAAGCGGTACGCGTACAGCCGGACGGCTTGCAGGGCCGGCAGCCAGCCGTACTCGATGGCATGCATGCGCCGGTCGAAGAGGAAGCGGCGGTCGGCCGCGGTGCTCCGCGGGCCGGGCCACGCCAGCACGCGGGGGCAGTCCCGGGGGAACCAGTACGCCGGCGCCTGCTCGGCGTCGACCGCCCAGACGTACGGCTCGGGCTGCTGCGCCGTGACCGCGACATGCGGCACGAAGCTGGTGATGCGCGGGTTTTCGGAGAAGTGCAGGACCTGACCGGCAGCGGGACGCACGAAGGGGTTTCTAACAGAATCGGGCCGGACCCCGGCAGGGATCCGACCCGATTCGACATATATGGCTGGCCGAGAAGTTCAAGAGTGCGGCACAGCCCGGCTCCTGGCGCCTAGAGCTTGCGCCACTGCCAGCGTGGACCGCGCCACGCGTCGGCCAGGATCAGCGCGGACGCCTTTCCTGGACACTGCTGCACCTTGGATTTGCCCTGAGGCCCGCCCATCTGAGCTTCGACCTCCCAGACTTCTCCGTCGGTGCGGACGTAGACATCACGGCGTTGGAGCCGGATGTCACCATTCCACCAGTGATGCTCAACTCTCACGGGACCAACCTTAGGCCAGACATCGACGTCTCTGCGCGAGGCCGTCTTGTGAAACTTTTTCGCCGCCAGGTTGGGTCGGGTGTCCGATCCGGTGGATTTCGGCGCTACGTCTTGCAAAGACGCGACATATTAGGGCGGCGTACTTACTGTGACTATGGGTAATCTTCGCAGGTAACAACGCCGGTCCGCTAGGGACGAAACGGTACCGACACGCGTCCGTCACCTGATCAGCGAATTTGATCATGGGGAGGGGGTGGCGGAAGGGTGCCGAGCCCCGGTGTCGTCTCAGGCCACACCAGCAAAATCCGACACGGTGCGTGATCGACCACGAAGCGGGTGTGGTGCCCCAGACTGCGCGGCCCGAGCCGGCGGCGGTCTCCGTCGCGGGCCAGCACGAGCAGATCCACATTGGCGCAGGCGGCCACGACCTCACGCTCCGGGCGGCCCCGCCGGACCTCGCGCCCGGCGTCCCGGCCGAGCCGGGCCGCCGCCGCGTCCAACAGCTCTGTCTCGGCCCGGGCCAGCAGAAACTCGGCCTGATCGGCGCTGCCGGAGCGCCCGAGCAGGCCCACCGGGGCACTCAGCGCGGCGGCCGTCGCGACATCCACGACATGCAGCAGCGTCACCTCCCCGTCGAGCGGACGCACGGCATCGACACACGCCGGCCAGGTGCCCTCCGCCACCCACACCAGGATCCTCACAACCCCGACACTCGCAGACTCACCCACAGTGACGCCACCCCGACGATCAGACAGGCCGGCACGGTGAGCGCACCCAGCCGGAGAAATTCACCCGTCACGGGCGGGTGACCACTCTTGTGCAGGATCTGGCGCCACAAAAGGGTGGCCAGTGAACCGACATAGGTGAGATTGGGCCCGATATTGGCGCCGAGCAGCACGGCGAGCACCAGCCCGGGAGTGTGCGCGGCGAACGGCAGCAGCATCAAGGTCGCCGGCAGATTGTTGAGCAGATTCGCCAGCACCGCCGCGAGGAAGGCCATCAGCAGCAGCCCGAGCAGGTCCGCGCGGTGCGGTGCGACCCGGTCGACCAGCGTGCCGAAGCCGCCCCGGCGCACCCCGAGCACGACCACGCCGAGCGCGAAGACAAAAGCGCAAAACCCCGGATTCGCCTTGCGCACCAGGGTGGGCACGCCAATTCTGAGCCGTACGGCGAGAGCGAGCGCGCCCGCCAACGCCACCCAGGCCGGATGGACGCCGGCCGGTGACGCCACGGCGAAGCCGACCAGGGTCACGCCGAGCACCGCCAGCGCGAATCGCGGCGCCCGCACCGGCTCGACCGGCGGCCGATGCGGCGGCGTCTCCAGGTCGTCGGCGAAGAAGCGGCGCAGGATCACGTACTCGACGCCGATGACGGCCAGCCAGGGCAGTGCCATCAGCCCGGCGAAGCTGAGGAACGAGAGCCCGGCCGCGGACATCGCCAGCAGGTTGGTGAGATTCGAGACCGGCAGCAGCAGCGACGCGGAGTTCGCCAGGTGGTTACAGGCGTACACGTGCGGCTTGGGCCGGACCGCCAGCGCGGAGGCCGTGGCGAAGACGACCGGCGTCAACAGCACGACGGTGGCGTCGAGGCTCAACGCGGCGGTGACCGCGGCGGCGATGACAAAGACGAGCCCGAGCAGCCGCTGGGGCGAACCGCGACTCCAGCGCGCCGCGATCGCGCCGGCGAAGCGAAACACACCCGCCCGGTCAGCGAGGTACGCGAGGAGCAGGACCGCCGCGAGGAAGCCCACGGTGGGACCGAGGTCGGCCAGCTCGCGGACGGCGTCGCGCCACGGCACCAGCCCGGCCACGACGGTGAGCACGGCGGCCGGCACGGCACCGGCCGCCTCGGGCAGGCCACCGGGCCGCACGACCGCGAAGCCCAGCACCGCGATGAGCAGCAACAACGAGATCGCGGTAGGCACGACTGGGAACCCTACGGCCAGTCGCGGCGCCCCGCAGCACTCGCGTAGCGTTCCGGCCATGCTTCGTCGATGGGGTTCGGCCGGCCTGTTCCTGGTGCTCGGCGTCCTGCTCTGGATCATCGGCGAGTCGGTGTTCTTCTTCCTCGCCTTCGCCCTGCTGGCGGCGTTCGTGTCGCCGTTGATCTTCCCCCGCTCGATGCCGGCCGCCGAAGCCCAGCGCCGCAGCGCCGCGGACGGGCGAGCCATCGTCTACTGGCGCCCCGGTTGCCCGTTCTGCATGCGCCTGCGCGCGACGCTGGGCGTCACGTCCCGCCGCGCCTACTGGGTGGACATCTGGAAGGACCCGGAAGGCGCGGCGGCGGTGCGTGCGGTGGCGGACGGCAACGAGACCGTCCCGACGGTCATCCTGGCGGGAAGCCCGCACGTGAACCCGGACCCCCGGTGGCTACGGAGCCAGCTGCGCGCCGGCTGACCAGCACGGCCTCCCTGCGCTCAGGTCCCGCGGATGCGCTCAGGTCCCGCGGATGCGCTCAGGTCCCGCGGATGCGCTCAGGTCCCGCGAATGCGCTCAGGTCCCGCGGATGGTGAAGACCTTCGAGATGCCGCCGACCGCGTAGGTGTCGCCCGGCGCGTAGACCCGGTAGGAATATGTGGCCTTGCCCGGCGGGGACGCCACGATCGTGAACCGGCCGCTGGCCCGTACCGTGCCGGTGCTCACCTTGCGCCAGGTCTTGTCGGCATAGAGCCGTTGCAGATGCATGAACTTGCCCTTGTGCAGGGGAGTGGCGCTGCCGTTGACGTTGACATTCGTGCCGGCCGGCACAGACTTGGCGGCGGGCGTCGCGCTGACTGAGTAACGCTGGGTCCGAACGCCACCGCTGTCGGACGCGATCATCGTCGGCGGGTACGGCATGGTCGGCTGATTGATCCCGGGCACCCAGACGCACTGCGCCCATTGCCACCGTTCGGCGCTGAGGGTCCGCTGGTAGGTGCCGTCCGCTCGGGTCCGCGCGGCCACCCCCGTGGAGGACTCCACGCAGTCGGTGTCGATGCCGAGCCGGAGCGGCAGATTGGCCCAGGGCTTGCCGGTGGTGGTGTCCCAGGCCCGGATCCGCTGGGTGACCGGCTTGCCGGCGGGGGCCGGCTCCGGGGAGAAGGTCATGTCGATCGCCGGGCGATGCGAACTCCGCACCCGCAGACTCGGCGTGTCGACCACCGTCCGCGGATCGACGGTCAGCGCCTGGAGCTTCTGGTCGTACGCAAAGATCTGAATGGGCTCGATCTTCCCGCGCCAGGCGGACGTGACCGGGATGGATCCGGTCCAGATGCCGTCCTGTTCGGTGCCCTCCGCCAATCGGAGCAGGACGTTGCTGTTCGGCGACGCGTTCACCGTGAGGAGCGGGGATGCCAACTCCTCGCCTGGCGAATATTCCCTGGGCTGGACGCCCGTTTCGTCGGTCAGCCGCACCCGCACACCCACGAACCGGGTCTGGAGACCGGACACGGTGATCGAGGACTGCGCGAAGGTGATCGAGTGAAGCTGGGGCGGCGCGGTGTCCGCGGCCTGCGCGGCGAAAGCCGGCGCGGCAGAAATGAGAGACAGCACAAGAACGGCGGCTGTCGGCGCGACGAGAGACGTTCGCATAAATTCACTGTACGGACCTGCGCCCGGCCTGTCCGACCCGATTCCGTCGCCCTCCACGATCAATTCCCGCCGAGGCGGCCGGGACGCTATCGAATTGGAACCCCCGGGCCTCCCAATGCCTTTGTCCTGGTGGACCAGAACGCCGGACGAACGGAGAGCACCATGACGGAGCGGATCCGCGCACTGCTGGACGAGGCGGTCGCCGAGGTAGGGCTGCGGAACCCCGACCCCCTGCCCGACGTGCTTCGCCGAGCGGGGGCCCGGCGACGGCACCTCGCCGTAGCAGGCGCGGCCGCGGCGGTCGCGGTGGCGGTGCTCGCCGCCGGCGGCATCGTGGCCGCGAACCGCGGTATGCCGCCCGACAAAGCCCCGGCATCGCAGCCGTCGGCGACACCCTCCCGCGAAAAGGAAGAGCCGACGCGCGTCGACGCCACGGTGGCCGGCGGTTTCGTCCGCACCGGCGGTTCTCGGGGGCCTAGCCGTTGCTACCTTGGGCGAGCGTCCGTCTCAGCGTGGACGGCCAGCAGTCGCAGGTCGACGCAGTGGTGCGCGAGACCTCCGCCGATCCGGTCACCCCGGCGCGCTGCCCGAGCCATCGGGGACGATGCAGCTCAACCTGGACCATAAGAAGCAGCTCACGTGGACGGATCAGGCCGTGATCGGCCAGGTGCTGGAGCTCCTCGCCGAACTCGACCGGCCGGTACGGCCCGAAGAGCCGCCATGTGCGGGCGCGGAGCAGGTGACCGACACCTGGCGGCTGGCCGGCACCGAGATGGCGGGTATCATATTCACTGATGCGAATGTACTGAACACCTTCGGGACGATCGGTCGTTGACAATTCGCGCGGGCCAGCTAATCAAATATTACGCAATTCAAGGACGTAATAGATAGTCCGCTCCCGCCCACCGGAGAATCTAACCCTGGTCACCTCAATTTCGGCTTCAACTCGCTTGTTGAAGTACCTTTCCAGGTGACTCGTGAGTTCTTCGCTCGTGCTGGCCTGAATTATCTCGCCACCGTCGGTTCTGATTTCGACCCTGCTGCGGAATGCACTGGCCGAGCCGAGCAACCCCGCCACAGTAACCCGCTCAGCTTCAGCGAAATCACTGTGTTCGCACAGGTACCGAACCCGCTGAACACCTGACGCGCTCCAATTGCTGCGCCTAGCCTGTCCACCCGGGGCATACCAGGCGACCCGCATGCCGACTCCGGCGTTGCTGAGCCCTGCTGTCAAGGCGCCGATATGCTTCATTGACCGCGGCCCGAGTGGGGCAAGTTGTTCAGCCAGCAGCTCATCGGACGGGCTCGCACCCTCGGAGAGGTCGACAATGTTCAGCACTCGTTCCACGGCTTCATCAAGAATCGTCCGGAATTCTCCGACCCAGTCCGCCAACAGGCCGCTTTCTTCCGAATCGATGGAAGGCCCATACATCGCCACACCGAACGACGAGGGGAAGGTGGCCACAGCACTGAGCGCAGTAGCATCACGAATCTCGCGAGGAATAGCAGCGAAATTCGTCGGGCGCCCCCCGAGTGCCTGCGCCACAGCCGAAATCGACTCTTGAAGATTGGTCAGAAAGGAACCCAATGTCGATACCGGCACCAAGTGATCGGCAGTCACTTCCCCAGTGAGGGCAACCTCGATACGCCTCCTGACGGCTCGGTCCGAATTTTCCTCAGCGGCCTGCAGAAGTCGGCTCCGTTGAAATTCGGCGAACTCCTCCGGAGTGGTTGACGATTCCCGAGTCTCGTACGGAAGTGCGTTCCGCATCTGCCTCATCCACTCGCGTGCGGAGTCTCGGTCGGGCGACTCAGGCACAGGAACGGTCGGTGTCACAGCAGCACCTCCACGTATCCCCGGCGCAGCGCGCCCGGAATTCCGTTCGCGGCGGTCGGCTTGACCCGCTGCCAAAATTCGTCGTAGATGCCGACATCTCTGAACGACGCAGCATCGGCCTGGGTCAGCATGCTGGTAATCATCTGTGACACCGGCCGGTTCTCCGGGAGTCGGACCAGGTAGGCATCGACCCGCATGCCTCGTTTCACACACCAACCTCGCAGCGTCAGATCGTCAAGGTCTGCCAACGTCTCCGCGTCCAGACGGTCGAAGGCCTCTGCTCGCAGCAGATAGGTAACATCCACGTCGCTCGGTTCCACCTTGCTGCTGACGAAACTACCCCCGACCCACATGCGAGTGATCTCCCCTGCCAGTGCTCCCACTATCGTGCGGTGGTCATCCCATTCTCTCCAGATTTCCTGCCGTGCAATAGAGCCGGTGGACCGCACCAACCTTGCGTACAGATCGTCGAGGGAAGCCGAGTACCGACCCGGCGGGAGAAACCCGGTCGTCGGATCGAACTCCGGCAAGCAGTCCAAGTGACGCGATACCCCTCTCGATCTAGTCGGCTAAGCGATCGTAGCGGCGCGCCACGCCGCGAGCACAGAAGCAACTGGATCTCGCTACCCCCGGCAAGTGCCTCCAACCCCTGGAAGGGGCGCTGTGGGCTGACCAGGGCAAGGATCACTCAGGCTCGTGATAGTCGCTCGCTCGGCAGGTCCAGGCGTAGGCGCACGTCTCGTGTGCCTGAAGTCGGCCGTAGTCCGGGTGTTGAGGCTTGCGGGCTGCATCCGGACCGCCGACCCCGGGCCAACTGAGACCAGACAGAGAGACGCCCGGTGGCTCACTTGGAGTCACCGGGCGTCTGCCCTGCGTGCTGGCGGTGGTGAAGGGATTTGAACCCTTGGAGGGCTTGCACCCTCACACGCTTTCGAGGCGTGCTCCTTAGGCCGCTCGGACACACCACCGCGAAGTAGATTACCTGACGCCCCACGGACCCCGCCGCCGGGTTACCTCTGGAAGCAAAGCGCGAGGTCGTGCCGCCTGCCCTCGGCCCGCCTGGCAGGATCTCCGGGCATGAGTGTGCACATCGGCGCGCAGCCGGGCGACATCGCCGAGCGGGTTCTCCTACCGGGTGACCCCATGCGGGCGAAGTGGATCGCCGAGACGTTCCTGAAGGATCCCGTCTGTTACACGCAGGTTCGGGGCATGCTGGGTTTCACCGGAACGTGGCAGGGCGTGCCTGTCTCCGTCCAGGGGTCCGGCATGGGGATGCCGTCGGCGTCCATCTACACCCACGAGCTGATCAACGAGTACGGCGCCAAGTCGCTGATCCGGATCGGTTCTTGCGGGGCGCTGGCCGAGGATCTCAACCTTGGTGACGTCATCGCCGCCATCGGGTCCGCTACCGATTCGAATATGAACCGGGTGCGGTTCGACGGGCTCGTCGACTACGCGCCGGTCGCGGACTTCTCGCTGCTGCGTACCGCTGCCGATGTCGCCGACCGGCGCGGCATCGCGCTGCGGGTGGGTCCGATCCTGGCCGCGGACGCCTTTTACACCGACCGGCCCGACCTCTATGACACGCTCGCCGACTATGGCGTGCTCGCCGTCGAGATGGAGTCGGCCGCCATCTACACGATCGCGGCCCGTTACGGCGCCAAGGCGCTGACCATCCTGACCGTCAGCGACCACATCAAGCGCGGCGACAAGATGGATGCCGCCCAGCGCGAGCAGGGCTTCTCCGACATGGTGCAGATCGGCCTGGACACCGCGATCGCCTAGCGATCCCGGAAGAAGTCCTTCAGCAGGGCCGAGCATTCGTCCTCCAGGATGCCCGCGTAGACCTCTGGGCGGTGGTTCAGGCGCCGGTCCCGGACCACGTCCCAGAGGGAGCCCACCGCGCCGGTCTTCGGCTCCCAGGCGCCGAAGACCAGCCGGGATATCCGGGCCAGGACCAGCGCGCCGGCGCACATCGTGCACGGCTCCAGCGTCACGACCAGGGTGCACTCCGTCAGGCGCCAGCTGCCGGTGAGGATGGCGGCCCGCCGCAGCGCGATGATCTCCGCGTGCGCGGTCGGGTCGCCGGTCAGCTCACGTTCGTTGCCGGCCGCGGCCAGCTCGACGCCGTCCGGGCCGTAGATCACCGCGCCCACCGGCACGTCCTCCGCCGAGGAGGATGCGACCGACAGCGCCCGCCGCATCCAGGACTCGTGCCGGGGCCGGAGCATCAGGCCTCGCGCAGCTCTTCCAGCTCGTCGCCGCAGCCGAGCTGCTGGCAGATCTCCGCGGTCACGTCGGCGGGCAGCATGCCCTCGAGGCCGCAGAGCGTCAGCAGCCGGTGCGAGCTGACCCCGAGGTCGGCCAGCAGCTCGACGTCGCCGACCGGGTCGGCGTCGGGGTCGGCGGCCGGTCGGTCGTCCTCGTCGTCGCCGGCCGGCGGTGCGGCCAGATCGTCGATTTCGAGGGCGGGCGCCTCGATGTCGGCGAGCAGCAGCGCGCCGAGCCGCGACTCGTCGGCGTACGCCGAGTCGGAGCCGAACACCCGCAGGTCCTCGCCCTCGTCCAGGCGCAGGATCACCAGATACTGATCGTCGGCCTCGACGAACAGCAGCGACAGATCGGCGTCCGGCTCGGCGTCGCGGAGCCGGTCCACCGCCTCGTCGATGTCGGCGGCGCCGGTGAGCGTGAGCTCGGACGCCGTCCAGCCGTTCTTGCCCCGAGCGACGGCGGCAGCGAAAGTCGACACGATTCCCCCCACGGAACTGCGGTCCTCAGCGCCTGACGGTAACCGGTGGTGCGGCGCAAGTGCCGCGCCACGCCCCGAAGGGTGTATCTCAGTTGGCGTGGCGGCGGCGATTCGCGATGAGCTCGCGGAGCCGGGCACCGCGCAAGCGTTGCGGCTGGCTGTGTTCGCGGGCGGACTTCGCATCGGCCAGCGCGGCCAGAAGCTCCAGTCGGCGACGGCGACGATCGGGGTCGAGCCGCTGCGGTACGTGGGCCATGCGCCGAGCGTGCCCAGCCGCGCGACGTTCGTCAAGGCCGAGTGCGCTGCGCCACCAAAGCCGCACAGTTCGTCGCTGACAGAGGGGTGCAGAGCTGGACATTCACCACAGCGGCCAGTCGCCGGACGAGATCCAGCGGACCGCCACCAGGGCACCGGCTATCGACAACCCGACCCCGGCGGCCATCGACACCCCGGTCGCGACGCCGCGGTCGCCGAGCAGGGCGAGCACGGCGGCCACCGCCCAGGCCGAGAGCGCCGCGGTGAGCGTCCACCACGCGTAGCCGGCCAGATCGCGGCCGATGCTGCCGAACAGGACGAACCAGACCAGGGTCGCGCCGACGCCGGAGAGCAGCGGCCCGACGGCGATGGGATGCGGCTCGCGGTAGACCGGCCGCGGGGGTGGGCTCAGCGGGGCGGCCGGGCGGTCGGGCAGCCAGCCGGCGGGCGGGTGCGCCGCCGTGGACCAGGGCCCGTGTCGTTCGGCCATGTCGCCTCCATCCGGCGGGTCAGACGATCCCCCGCCAGCCTATCCACCGGCGCCCGGCAAGCGGAGATGGATGGCTTCTGCCAGGATGGCTCGGTGCTTCCCCTGCGTACCCTCTCGGTTCTGACCGCCGCGGCGCTCTCGCTCGCCGCCTGCGGCGCGCCCGGCGATGCGCCCGCGGCGACCGTGACCCCGCAGTTCGTGGAGCCGGCGCAGTCGGTCCCGGCCGTCCCCGCGCCGAGCGCGGCCGCCCCGGAGAAGGCCCCGGCGGGCACCGTGACGTCCTCGGCCGCTCCGGCGAAGCCGACAACAACACCTACCGAGGCACCGGCCGGGCTGGAGTACGCCTTCCCGGTCAAGGCGTCCAACGTGGCCTTCCACCCGACCCACGCGAAGTATCCGGCGACGGACATCTTCGCCGACTGCGGTGAGCCGGTGGTGGCGGCCGCCGCCGGCGTCGTGCTCGAGGTGAGCCGCAAGGACGCGTACGTGAAGGGTGCGCCGGACGGACCGCTGAACGGCGGCCTGTCGGTGTCGATCCTCGGCGACGACGGCGTGCGCTACTACGGCTCGCACCTCAGCAAGATCCAAACCGGGATCAAGGCCGGGGAACGGGTCAAGTCCGGCCAGCGACTCGGCGACGTGGGCCACACCGGCAACGCTAACAACGTCTGCCACCTGCACTTCGGCATCTCCCCGCCGTGCGCCGAGACCGGCGACTGGAAGGTCCGCCGCGGCGTCGTCTGGCCGGCCACGTTCCTGAAGTCGTGGCGGGCGAAGGGCAACAAGAGCCCGGTCGCCACGGTCGCGAAGTGGAAGAAAACGCACAACTGCCAGGCCTGACAATCGGGTGTGCGAGAGTCTGCCGAGTGAACGTCGCAGTCATCGGTCTGGGTCTCATCGGCGGCTCGCTCCTGCGCGCCCTGGCCGCCCACGGGCACCACGTGGCCGGGTACGACCTGGGCCGGCACACCAGGGAGGCCGCCCGCGGGCTGGCGAAAGCGGCCGAGGTCCCGGTGGCCGCCGACCCGCAGGCCCGGACCATCGCGATCAAGGGCAAGTGGCGGGTGGCCGAGAGCATCGCCGAGGCGGTCGAGGGCGCCGAGCTGGTCGTGCTGGCCGTGCCGCTGCCCGCGATCCCCGGCGTGCTGGCTGAGCTCGCGGGTCACCCCGGCCTCATCACCGACGTCACCTCGGTGAAGGGCCCGGTGCGCGACCTGCTCCGCGGGCGGCGGTTCGTCGGCGGCCACCCGATGGCGGGCAAGGAGACGTCCGGTTTCGCCGCCTCCGACCCCTACCTGTTCGACGACTGCGCCTGGGTGCTCTGCCTGGAGTCCGACGGCACCGACCTGGCCGACTGGCTGGCCCTGGCCGGGCTCTGCACCGGGCTGGGCGCCCGCGTCGTGCCCGTCACCGCGGCCGAACACGACCGGGCTGTCGCCGGGATCAGCCACGTGCCGCACCTGCTGGCGGCGGCGCTGAGCACCGTGCTGGCCGACAACCCGCTGGCGGGCACGCTGGCGGCCGGGTCGTTCCGGGACGGCACCCGGGTGGCCGGCACCCGGCCCGAACTGATCGCGGCGATGTGCGGCGGCAACGCCCCGGCGGCCCGGCAGGTGCTGGCCGGGATCGTCGAGGAGCTCGAGAGCTACGGCCGGGACCTGGCGGCGGACGACCCGATCACCGTCCTCACCGAGCGGCTGCGGGCGCCCAGCGACCTGCGCCGGGCCTGGCCGCCGCAGCCGGGCGAGGCGGTCGAGGTGAGCGCGGAGCCGGGCGCGCTGCTGGCGCTGGGCCGGGCCGGCGGCTGGGTCACCGCGGTACGGGACGGCAAGATCGAAGCAATGCGGCCAGGAAGTGACCGCAATTCTTCCTAGACTTTCGAGGTAACCCCCGGACAAGAGGTAACCCCGGACAAGAGGACAGGAGACAGGTCATGCCTGGTCAGGTCGGTGCCATCGCCAACGAGCGAGAGGGCCTGCTCGCGTACCTCGCCCAGATGCGGTACGTCATCAGGCTGACGGCGTACGGGCTCAGCCCGGAACAGCTGCGCGCCGCGCCGACGGCCAGCCCGCTCACCGTCGGCGGCCTGATCAAGCACTGCGCGTCCACCGAGGAGAGCTGGATCGACGTCGTCCGCCGCGAGCCCCGCGAGGTGGACTACAACGCGTACGCCGAGAACTTCGCGCTCAGCGACGGCGAGACGATCGAGGACGTGCTCGCGAACTACGAGCGGATCGCCGCCCGCACCGAGAAGACCATCGCGGAGATCGCCGACCTCGACCAGGACGTGCCGGTCGACCACTCGGTGCCGTGGAACCCGAAGGACCTGGACAACTGGTCGGTGCGCTGGGTGCTGCTGCACCTGATCCAGGAGACCGCGCGGCACGCGGGGCACGCCGACATCATCCGGGAGGCCGTGGACGGCGGGACCGCGTACCCGATCATGGCCGCCGCCGAGGGCTGGCCGGAATCGCCCTGGATGAAGCCCTGGAAGCCGGCCGAGGCGTCCTAGACCGGCCGAGGCCTCCTAGAGCTGCTCGCCGCGGTCGAGGCGGACCACCCGGCGGTCCGTCACGATCGCGGTCACCAGGTCGTGCGGGGTGACGTCGAAGGCCGGGTTGACCGCCGCCGAATAGGCGGTGACCTCGGCGGCGCCGCGGTCCTCGATCTCCACCGCGGCGCCGGCCGGGGTGTCCAGGTCCACTGTCGACTCCGGGGCGACCACGACGAACGGCAGCCCGGCTCGGCGGGCGCCCAGCGCGTGCGCGTAGCTGCCGATCTTGTTGATCACGTCGCCGTTGGCGCAGATCCGGTCCGCGCCCAGGATCACCGCATCGGCCTCGCCGCGGGCGAGCAGGAACGGCCCGGCCGAGTCCACCGCGACCCGGAAGTCGATGCCGGCCTCCCGCAGCTCCCAGGCCGTCAGCCGGGCGCCCTGCAGCAGCGGCCGGGTCTCGCTGGCGATGACCCCGGCCAGTGCGCCCCGGCGGTGCAGCTCGGTGACCACCCCGAGGGCCGTCCCGCCGGTCACCGCGGCCAGCCCGCCGGTGTTGCAGTGGGTCAGCAGCCGCGGCCGCGCGCCACACAGCTCGATGATCAGGTCGGCGCCGAGGGTGGCCATCGCGGCCGAGGCGGCGACCTCCTCGTCGCGCACCGCGCACGCCTCGGCGAGCACCGCGTCGGGCCCGGCGGCGAGCCGCGCGGCGGCCCGCCGCGCGCCGCGGGCGAGATTCACGGCAGTCGGCCGGGCATGCTCCACCAGATGTACGGCGTCAGCCCGCGCCCGCTCGTCCGTCGCGAACTGCCGGGCTGCCAGGGCAACCCCGAAGGCTCCGGCCACACCGAGCGCCGGCGCGCCCCGTACCGCCAGCGACCGGATGGCCGCGACCAGGTCGGCCACCGTGGTGATCCGCAGGACGCGCAGCTCGCCCGGCAGCGCCGTCTGGTCGATGATCTCGATGGCACCGTCAGCCCAGTCGATGGTCCGCATTTGCCGGAGCCTATCCCGCTCCCGGCAGCCCCCTTCCTGCTCGGTTCGGCGCGCGTCTACCATGCCGTCCGGAGTTGGGGAGGTCCGATCGCCATGTGGCCGTTCAAGCGCGCCGAGAGAACGGCGGCCGTCATCGACCCGTGTCTGGGCGACGCGACCGCCCGGCGGCTCGACGAAGCGGCCGGCCGCGGCGACTGGCCGGCCGTCGCGGCCATGCTCGGCCCGGTCGAGGACCAGGACCTGCGCGCCTTCTACGTGAGCGTGCTCGCCGACCGCGGCGGACCGCAGCCGTGGATCGGCCAGTGGCTCGCCGCCGAGCCGCAGTCGGCGCTGCCGCACCTGGTCAAGGGCGCGCACGCGATCCAGTGGGCCTGGCAGGCACGCGGCAACGGCGCGGCGAGCACGGTCTCCGAGGCGCAGTTCGCCGCCTTCTTCGGGCGGCTCAAGGTGGCCGAGGACAGCCTGGACCAGGCGGTGATCCGTGATCCCGAGGACTCGACCGCCTGGGCCGAGCTGATCACCACCGCGATCGGCCGCCGGCTCGGGGCCGAGGAGGCGGAGCGGCGCTTCAAGGAGGTCGTCGCCCGGCACCGCTGGCACCGGTCCGCGCACGCCCGGATGCTGCAGCAGAAGTGCGCCAAGTGGGGCGGCAGCGACGAGCTGGCGCTGGAGTTCGCGCGCTGCACCGTGGAGCGGATGCCGGCCGGCTGCACCCTCGGCTCGATGGTGGCGGTGGCGCACTTCGAGGCGGCGCTGCTGGCGGACGGCCCGACCGCGGACTACCTGGCCCGGCCGGAGGTGCTCGCCGAGGTGCGCGCGGCCGCGGACAAGTCCGTCCGGCATCCGGAGTTCCGCCGCATCCCCGGCCACCAGACCGCCGACGGCTGGTTCGCCCTCGTCTTCCACCTGGCCGGTGACCACGCCGCGGCGGCCGAGCGCTTCGACGCCATCGGGAACCTGCCGACCGAGCTGCCGTGGGGTTACTACCGCGACGCGGCCCGGGCGTACGCGCAGTACCGCACCAGGGCCTACCAGGCGGCCGGACGCTCCCACACCGCCTAGTCTGGCGCCATGGCATCTCGTGACCCGGTCGCTGACCTGCGACGCATCGCCTTTCTGCTGGAACGGGCGAACGAGGCGACGTACCGGGTGAAGGCGTTCCGGTCCGCGGCCGCGACCGTCGCCGCCCTGCCCGCGGCGGAGCTCACCGAGCGCGTGACCGCCGGCACCCTGTCGGAGCTGTCCGGCGTCGGCGACGTGACCGCCCGCTGCGTGACCGAGTCGCTGGCCGGCGAGGAGCCCGTCTACCTGCGGCGGCTGGCAGCCACCGAGGGCACCGATCTGCAGGGCGCCGCGGCCGCCTTGCGGGAGGCGTTGCGCGGGGACTGTCACGCGCACTCGGACTGGTCCGACGGCGGCTCACCGATCGAGGAGATGGCCCTGGCCGCGGTCGAGCTCGGCCATGAGTACCTGGTGCTCACCGACCACTCGCCGCGGCTGACCGTGGCACACGGGCTGACCGCGGCCCGGCTGCGCAAGCAGCTCGACCACGTGGCGCAGCTGAACGACGCGCTCCCGCCCGGCTTCCGGGTCCTCACCGGCATCGAGGTGGACATCCTCGCCGACGGCTCGCTGGACCAGGAGGACGAGCTCCTCGCCCGGCTCGACGTGGTGGTCGGCTCGGTGCACAGCAACCTGCGCGACGACTCGGCGAAGATGACCCGCCGGATGCTGGCCGCGATCGAGAACCCGCACCTGGACATCCTCGGCCACCTGACGGGCCGCAAGGTGGCCACGGCCGGCGCCGGCGACCGGGGGCACCGGGCCGGGCGGACCCGGCCGCCGAGCGACTTCGACCTCGGCAAGGTGCTCGCCGCCTGCGTCGAGCACGGCAAGGCGGTGGAGATCAACTCACGGCCGGACCGGCTGGACCCGCCGAAGCGGATGCTCACCGTGGCGGTGGAGGCGGGCTGCCTGTTCAGCATCGACACCGACGCGCACGCGCCCGGCCAGCTCGACTGGCAACGGTACGGCTGTGAGCGCGCGGCGCTGTGCGGCGTACCGGTGGACCGGGTGGTGAATTCCTGGCCGGCCGATCGCCTGCTGGAGTGGACCGCCGGCCACTCGGGTGGGAGCTAAGGACCGCGCCGGGGCGGCGGCTACCGTAGGGTCGGCCCGTGGGACAGATTGACGACCTCGCGAACCGATACGTCGACGAGTGGGCTCCGCTCAACCCGACCGGCGCCACCTTCATCGGCGTTCCCGACTACGACCGGGAACTCGACGACTTGTCACCGGAAGGCTTCGCGGCCCAAGCCGAGCTGACCCGGCGCACGTTGGCCGAGCTCGACCCGCTGGAACCGGAGACCGAAGCCGAGCACGTCGCCAAGGACGCCATGCAGGAGCGGCTGGGCCTCGAGCTCGCCCGCATCGACGCCGGCGACATCGCCAGCGGCCTCAACGTCATCGCCAGCCCGCTGCACGGGCTGCGGATGACCTTCGACCTGATGCCGACCCAGGGCGAGGAGGCGGCCTCGAACATCTCGGCCCGTCTCGCCGGCTTCCCCCGGGCGCTGGAGCAATATCGGCGGACCCTGCTCGAGGAGGCCGCGCGCGGCAACGTCAGCGCGAGCATGCAGATGGTCGAGGTCGCCGAGCAGTGCGACGCCTGGACCGACCCGGCCCGGGACAACTTCTTCCACCGGCTGGCCGACGGCCTCGGTGCCGAGGGAACGCTCGGGGCGGAAGTGCGGCGCAACGCCGCGGCCGCGACCGCCGCCACGGCCGCCTTCGGCGCGTTCCTGCGCGGTGAGCTGGCCCCGCTCGGCAAACAGAAGCAGGCGGCGGGGCCGGAGCTGTACGCCCGCGCGTCCCAGTACTTCCTCGGCGCGCGCGTGGACCAGGAGGAGACGTACGCCTGGGGCTTCGAGGAGCTGGCCCGCCTGGAGAGCGAGATGCGGGTCGTCGCGGCCGAGATCGCCGGTCCCGGCGCGAGCGTCGACGAGGCGGTCGCGAAGCTGGACGCCGATCCGGCCCGGCGCATCCCCGGCAAGGAAGCCTTCCGGGACTGGATGCAGGCGCTGGCCGACAAGGCGGTGTCGGCGCTCGACGGCACCCACTTCGACATCCCGGAGCCGGTCCGCGACATCGAGTGCTGCCTGGCGCCGACGAGCGACGGCGCCATCTACTACACCGCGCCGAGCGAGGACTTCAGCCGCCCGGGCCGGATGTGGTGGGCCGTGCCGGAGGGGCAGAAGCAGTTCTCCACCTGGCGCGAGGTGACCACCGTCTACCACGAGGGCGTGCCCGGGCATCATCTGCAGATCGCGCAGACGATCCACCGCGCCGAGCTGCTCAACCGCTGGCAGCGGCTGCTCTGCTTCTGCTCGGGACACAGCGAGGGCTGGGCCCTGTACGCCGAGCGGCTGATGGACGACCTCGGCTACCTCAGCGACCCGGGCGACAAGATGGGCATGCTCGACGGGCAGGCGCTGCGGGCGAGCCGGGTGATCGTGGACATCGGCATGCACCTGGAGCTGGAGATCCCCCGCGACAACCCGTTCGGCTTCCACCCCGGTGAGCGCTGGACGCCCGAGCTGGGCTGGGAGTTCCTGCGGGCGCACACCCGGATGGACACCGACGTGCTGCGCTTCGAGTGGAAGCGGTATCTGGGCTGGCCGGGGCAGGCGCCGTCGTACAAGGTGGGCGAGCGGATCTGGCTGCAGGCCCGCGAGGACGCCAGGGCCCGCAAGGGGGCCGACTTCGACCTGAAGGTGTTCCACCGGCAGGCCCTGGATCTGGGCGCCCTGGGCCTCGACCCGCTCCGGAAGGCGCTCGGCCGCCTCTAGCAGTTTGATCCCATTTGCCAGAACAGCCCGCCCGGCGTCCGCCGGGCGGGTTTTCTCACGAAATCGTCCGTATCCTGAGACGGACACCGTGTCCGTCTCGTTACTCTGGGTGCGAATTTAGCGCTACGTAATGTGTTCGTTACCAAACGGAGACAGTCTGGGACAGCGCCGTGCCCTCCATTGTGGAACGCTCTCGGGTGTTGCCGGACACACGCCGAACGGGCGCCCGAGGCCCGTTCCCCGCGCGGCCGGCAGCCGCCGCCGAGCACCGCCTTCTATCCGTTCCGATGCTGGCCGAGGCCGGTTTCGAAACGCGGTACAACCACCACGCCCGCCGGGCGTATCCCCCGATCAGCCGAGCCAACTCTGACCCTTGGAAAGGGGTCGCATGATTATTTCTCGGATAGATTGACCCAGATCGGTGCGCCCGCTTGGCTACGGAGGGTAGCCGCCAACAAGGTCTATCGCGGATGCATGGCGGAGGAATGGGCAATGGCAGTCTCGGTGGACAACCGGCGAACCCGCACGCGCACGGCGCTGGCGGCTGTTTTGACGGTCTTGATTCTTGTTCCGGCGACGATCCTGTTCGCCAGCGTGTGGGGGACCATCTCCGACAAGCGCGACAGCACGGAGCTGGAAAAGCGGGGCGTTGAGTACATCTCCGCCCTCGCGCCCCTGGTCAGCGCGCTGGCCGAGGCCCAGTCCTCGGCCCTGGCGGGAGTGTCGGCCGCGCCGGGCTCGCTGGGTGCCGCGGTCAACAGCGTCGCCGCCGTCGACCAGCGCCTGGGCATCGAGCTGAACACGCGGGAGCGCTGGACCGGCCTGCGGGCGAAGATGGACCAGCTCTCCAAGGTCACCGGCAACCCCGTGGCGGTGTTCGAGGCGCACGTGGAGGTCACCGACCTCGCCCTGGCCCTCTACAGCTCCGTGCGCAACAACTCCCACCTGATCCGCGACCCCGACAACGACCTCTCGCACCTGCAGCAGGCCCTCGGCGTCGACCTGCCGGAGGCGGTCATTCAGGTCAGCCGCATGGGCGACCTCAGCCAGCTGGTGGCCACCGCCGACACCAAGGTGCGCGCACAGCTCACCCCGCAGTTCGGTGCCGCCGTCGAGTCGGTGAACTCGGCGGTCGGCGACCTCACCGACAACCTGCAGGCCGCCGTCGACGACACCAGCAGCGTGACGCTGAGCGGCAACCTGGTCACCGGGCTGGACTCGTTCCGCCGCGGGGTGGAGTCGCTGACCCGCGGCGCCAACCCCGGCGGCACCCCGAACACGGCCACCATGGCGACCGCGCAGAGCCAGCTGCAGACCTCCCTGTCAAACCTCTCCGGCATCGTGTCGCGGGAGATGACCTCCCTGCTCGACAAGCGGCTGGACGACCTCGACACCGACACGATCGTGGCCCTGGTCTCGGCCACCGCGGCCGTCCTGCTCGTCGCCGCCGCCATGGTGACGCCGCTGACCGGAACAGGCCGGCGCATCTTCGTCCCGGTGCCGGACAAGGGCACTCGCGATCTGAGCGTGGACCCGACCGCACCCGACTCCGGCCGCGCCGAGGCGGACACCCGGGCCCCGGCGTACGGCGAGGCCAACCCGACACGGCGGGAGCAATCCGGTGCTCTTCGGTAGGTTCCGCATCCTCGGCAAGCTGACGCTGCTGGTCCTCATCCCCCTGCTCGGGGTGGTCGCGCTCGCCCTGCCCATCGTCGTCAACCGCATCGACGTGGCCCGGCAGGCCCAGTCCACCGCCGACACCGCCCTGCTGGCCACCCAGGTCGGTTCCGCCGTCCAGGAGCTGTCGGAGGAACGGCTGCTCTCGGTCGGTTACCTGTTCGGCCTCGTCGATCGCCCGCAGCTCGTGGTGCAGAGCGCCGAGGCGACCGACCGCATCCTCAGCCTCAGGAGCCTCGACCAGCCGCTCACGCCGCGGCTGAGAGCGGCCGTGGAAAACGTCAAGAAGCTCGACAGCACCCGCGCCAGCATCCTCGGCCGGACGATCCGGCCGGACCTGATCGTCTCCGAGTTCACCGCCGTGATCACGCCGATCATCGACGGGCTCGGCCTGCAGACGGCCGCCGACCTGACCACCTCCACGGGTCGCCAGGTCTTCGCGCTGGACCAGGCGCTGCGCAGTGACGACCTGATCAGCCAGGCATCCAGCCAGCTGACCAGCGCGGTCGCGACCCAGAACGCCGGCCTGATC
>NZ_QHHV01000130.1:0-54982 GCF_003947245.1 Actinoplanes sp. ATCC 53533
CGAGGTAGACCGTGCCCATGCCGCCCTCGCCCAGCCGGCCGACCAGCCGGTAGGGACCGAGCCGGCGTGGGTCGCCGGGCAGCAGCGGCCCGGCCGGCGAGGGCCCGCCGGGCGCGCCGCCCACCGAGCCTGTCAGCGTGCCGGTAGGCACGGGGGCATCCGCCCCGCCTTGCGTCATCGATGTCCTCGCGGTCGCTGCGTCCGGCCGCATTGTAAGCCCGGTCGAGCGCCGCTCAGAAGCGTCAACCGATGGAGAATCGCAGGCCCTCGCTGTCCTTGTTGTCCCAGACGAAGCGGTATGCGCCGGTGGCCGGCGCGGGGACCGCGAAGCACGCCGGCCCGTCCGGCCGCACTGTCGCATTCGGCTGGACGTGCACCTGCGCCCGGCTGCAGGAGCCCGCGTCGCCGACCTTGGTGCCGTCCGGCAGGACCAGATTCAGGTCGCGGTCGAAGACGTAGGTCATCCCGGCGGGCCCGTTGTTGGTGGCCGAGAACGAGATCAGCACGTACTCCTGGCCGGCGGGAGCCTGGGCGAGATTCGCCGCGTCGTCGGCGCGGACCTCACCGCCGGTGAGGGTGACGAACACGTCCTTTCTGCCCTCCGGATAGACCCGGCCCCGGATCGAGATCGGCCGGGGCTCCAGCGAGATCAAGCCCTCCGGCCGGGCCAGCGGCACGACAGCCTGCCGGGACTGCGGCTCGCCGACCGTCAGCACCGCATCCGTCAGGTCGAACCGGTCGTCCACCTCGATCGCGATCACTCCGGTCCGGCTGCGCCGGGCCGGGACCTCGGGCAGCTCCGCTTGCTCCCGCGCCGGCTCGCCGTAGCTGTCGGCGCCGCTGGTCAGGAGCAGGTCCCCGGACGGCGCGGCGGCGCGGCCCGGGCTGAGATTCTGAAATGTCGCATCGATGGCCAGCACGGGCGGCTCGCCGCCCCCGGAACTCGCGGACGACAGGCGGGCCGTGCCGAGGGTCACCTTGAAACCGGCGTACCAGTAGGAGCGGTCCACCCGCACGGCCGACTGCGCCGTCTGGTCGGCCGGCTGCCCCGCCGCGGCAGTCGCCGGGCGCGCGCTGGCGGTGACCGTACCGGTGCCGCCCCGCTCCGCCGCCCCGCAGCCGGCCACCGTCAGCGCTCCGATCAGCACGGCAGCGACACCGCTGCCTCTCCGTATCGCGTTCATGAGCCCACTGTCGCAGCCGGCGGGCACCCGGCAACATGGCGGCGAAGACACAATCGCCAACGCCTTGCGCGACGTTCGCCTTACCTTGTGGATAGGTGGCTAGGCCCTGCGCGACCTTGTGGATAGGTGGCTAGGCCCTGCGCGACCTTGTGGATAGGTGGCTAGGCCTTGCGCGCGACCGCCCCGTACATGGCGATGTCCTTGTCCGCGATCCCCGAGGCCTCGGACCCGTCCGGGCGCCACTTGTGCACCTGGACCAGCCCCGGCTCGACCAGCTCCAAGCCGTCGAAGAACCGCAGCGCCGTGGCGCGGTCGCGGAAGTTGAGGGTCTCGCCGAGCCTGTTGTATTCCCGCTGGACCTCGGCCAGCGGGACCGGGTCGAATGCGTCGGTGGCGATGGACATCGCCAGGTAGCTGCCCGCCGGCAGCACGTCCAGGACCTGGTGGACGACCCGCAGCGCTTCCGCGTCGTCGTCGATGAAGTGCACGATCGCGATCAGCAGGAGCCCGACCGGCTCATTCAGGTCGAAGGTGCGCTGGAACTCCGGCGCGGAGATGATCGTCTGGGGGTCGCGCATGTCCGCCGCGATGTAGGCCGTGCTTCCCTGCGCTGTCCCGAGCATCAGGGCGCGCGCGTGCGCGAGCACGAGCGGATCGTTGTCGGTGTAGACCACCCGTGCGGTCGGGTCGGCCGACTGCACGATCTCGTGGAGATTCGGTGATGTCGGCAGGCCGGTGCCGATGTCGAGGAACTGCCGGATCCCGCACTCGGTGGCCAGGTAGCGCGCCACCCGGTGCATGAAGGACCGGTTGGCCTGCATGTGAACCCGCAACGCGGGCCAGAGCCGCAGCGAGTTCTCGCCGGCCTCGCGGTCGGGGGCGAAGTTGTCCTTGCCGCCGAGGATGTAGTCGTAGATCCGTGCGCCGTGCGCCCGGTCGGTGCGTAGATCGACCCCGCGAGCATCGTCGCCACGACGTTCCACCGAGCAGCCTCCGTAAGACGATGCCGTACTGGTAAGGCGACCCTACACCGGTCACGGACGGTGTCCGGCTCCTCTGTGGACCGGTCAGGGCAGGGCCGACCGGAGCCGGCCGCGATGACAACGACGCCCGGTCCTCGGTGGGATGATCAACGAGTGACCGACCCGAAACTCGGAGGCCGGGCCGCGGACCGGCGGGTACCATCACGCCGGTGACGAAACGGGTGACCATCGCGACAATCGCGCAGGCCGCCGGGGTTTCGGTGCCGACCGTCTCGCGCGTGCTCAACAACCACGGCGACATCTCCCGGGAGACCCGCGAGCGGGTCGAGCGCCTGCTCCGCGAGTACGACTACCGCCCGCGCGCCTCGCGGCGGCCCGACCGCAGCGGGATGATCGACTTCATTCTCCCCGACCTCGACTGCCCGTGGGCGATGCAGCTGCTGCGCGGTGTCGAGCACACCGCCCGCGAGGAGGGCGTCGGGGTAACCGTTTCCGCCGCCGCCGCCGTGCGGCCTCGGCGCACCGACGGCGCGGTGCTGGTGACGATGAGCGGCCGCGACCGGGTCGGTGCCGAGCTGCGCCGCCTCGCCGTGCCGATGGTGAGCATCGACCCCGGGGACGAGGCGGCGGCGGACGTGCCGACGATCGGTGTCACCAACTGGTCGGGCGGCCGCACGGCGACCGAGCACCTGATCGGCCTCGGCCACCGGCGGATCGGCATGATCGGCGGCCCGAAGGGCCTGCTGTGCAGCCGGGCCCGGCTGGACGGTCACCGGGCCGCGCTGGAGGACGCCGGCCTGCCGCTGGACCCCGGGCTGCTGGAGGTCGGCGACTTCAGCTTCGAGTCCGGCGTCGCGGCGGGCGGCCGGCTGCTCGACCGGCCCGGCCCTCCCACGGCGATCTTCGCGGCCAATGACCAGATGGCGCTCGGCGTCTACGCCGCGGCCTGGTCCCGGGGCCTGCGGGTGCCCGAGGACCTGAGCGTGGTGGGCTTCGACGACCTGGACGCCCACCGGGCGACCCCGCCGCTGACCACCGTGCGCCAGCCGCTGGTCGAGATGGGACGGTTGGCCACCCGCACCCTGCTGGGCCTGATCCGGGGCGAGCCCGCCGTCGCCGCGCGGGCCGAGCTGGTGACCGAGCTGATCGTCCGGGCCAGCATCGCGGCGCCCGGCTCCGCCCGCGGTCACCAGGGGTGGCGTGAACAGGCGCCGGCGTAAGAAGCTGCAGCGCCGCCTCCTGGAGGCGGCGGGCTGGGCCGACGCCAAGCGGGTTGCCGCCTTGTTGCGGGCCGGCGCGGATCCGAACTCGCCCGGCCCGGGCGGCACCAGGCCGTTGTATCGCGCGAGCGTCCAGAACATGCCGGACAACGTCCGGGCGCTGCGTGGCGGCCGGAGCGGATCCGAACCTGGAAAGCGGCTCAGGTGACGAAGGACTGCCCTTGTGCGGTGCCGCTTGCTGGGGACACGTCGGCGCCGTGCGGGAGCTGCTGGCTGCCGGCGCTGATCCGAACCTTCGCGAAGACGACGGCCAGGGGCGCACGGCGACGGAGTGGGCCACCGTCGGCGATCATCGCCGCACTCTCGCCCTGCTGCTCGCCGCCTGATCTTGGACGCGGTGGTGTCACCTTCCGTACCGTGGGAGACCCACCCGCGGACCTCGCACCACCTCGAATCGGCAGGATCGGATGCTCAGCGCCGGCTGCGGATCATCCCGCCCGCGCCTACCCGTGCACCGAAGACCGCGGTGACCATCGGGCGGAACAGGCGCAACACGTCGGCTACGAACCGCCGCCGGGTCACGCCCAGGCCGCGCAGCGCGTTTCCATGGTCGACGGCGACGACGAGCGTCGCCCCCACCATCATCATCCACCAGCCGCCGGCCGCGGCGACCCGGCCGGGCAGCGGGGTCTCGGCGAAGCCCTGCCGCAGCCGGTCGAGGTGGAACGGTACGTGCCGCTCCTCGTCGGCGAGGATCTCCGCGGTCACGTCGGCCACGTAGGCGTCGCCGGCTCCATCGCGTACCGCCCGGTAGTAGCGCAATGCCACGACCTCGGCCAGCATCAGTGTCAACAGCTCCAGCCGCAGGCCGCCACCACGGCGGACGAGTTCGAAGACGGTCTTGGTCCAGTCTCCGCCGATCGGGGCCGCCCCGGCGTAGCGCAACACGTTCGCCAGCCGGACCGCGTGGCTCTGTTCCTCGGCCTCGAAGAGCCGGATCGCGGCCAGATAGACGGGGTCGCCGGCGCGCGCCGCCGCCGCGATCAATCGGATTCCGTCGCCGTCCTCGCCGGCCTGGAAACGCTGAATGCTGCGGATCAGTGCCTGCGGCAGCCGCCCGCCGACAGGCTGCGGCTCGGTGCGCCCGGCACGGCGGCGTGCGTGTTCCTCGAACGTCGCGAGATGCTGCTGAAAGTGCATGGTGTAGACCCTGTTTCCGCTGCCACCACCTCGGCAAGGTAGGACACGGAACCTCCACATGATCTCCCTGGCGCCTTCACCGGCAGCCCAGGATTCGGGTGATCAGGCCTCCAGAAAAGATGAACGCGAGGCGCCTGTGCGCGGGTGCGTCGGTGCGCTACCAAGGGCGACATGAACCTCGTCGCCGTGGAACATGAGATGGCCTGGCTCGACGCCGTGTATCGGCCGATCGCCAAGAACCCGGTCGACGCCGCGGTGCGCGACGACCCCGCCGCCTGGGGTGCCGCGATCAACGCCGCGCTGGACCGGCTCGGCGTCAACGACCGGGCCGAGGCCGCCGTCCGGACCGTGGTCGAGGTCTACGCCGCCGGCGACGAGACCCTCCGGGCCGCTGTCCGGCGGCTGTTCGACCGGTACACGTCGTTTCGGTGGGCGGTGTACCTGCCGCGCGAATGGGACACGGCCGAGGAGTTCCGCGCTCACCTCATCCACCTCTCGGCACGCGACCAGGGCGCCGACACGCGCGACGAGATTCTCGAGCTGCGCGACCTGTGCGACCGAGCGCTCGGGCTCGGCATCGACACCGGCCCGATTCTGGATGAGGTAGCGGCGATGTCGAGCGACGAGGACCGGTACGGAATGGGCTCCATGCGCAGCGTCATCCTCGCCTACGGGCAGCGCCGCGCCGGCTGAGTCCCGGCCCACCCTCACACCACGCCACGAGAGCCGAGGGCTTGCTCTCGCTGACACCCGCGCCGCGCATCTCCAAAGGCGAGGTACTCGCCCGAGCACACCCCATTCGGCATTCAGTAAGCCGACCGGCTCGGGCGCTGGCCACCGGCTGTGACGGCTGGTCGTCGACGAGCACGTACGGACGCCGATGCCCGCGGCGGGAATTGGCCGGAGACCGGCGCTGTATGGCCCGAGTCCGGCGTCCGGATTCTCTACGGTGTGAGGATGACGCTGGGATTCATCGGGCTCGGCACGATGGGGCTGCCGATGGCACTCAACCTCGCCGGGGCCGGCACTGACCTCGTCGTCTGGAACCGCTCACCGCACCGCGCCGAACCGTTCGCGGCCGTGGCGGCGACACCCGACGAGGTGTTCGCCCGCGCGGACGTCGTGATCCTGATGCTGGCCGACGAGGCCGCCATCGACGAGGTCCTTGGTGGGCGGAAACTCGGCGGCCGCACGATCGTGCACATGGGTACGACGTCGCCGGGCTATTCGCGAGGGCTGGAGGTCGCCGTCGTCGCCCGCGGTGGCGCGTACGTCGAGGCGCCGGTTTCCGGCTCCCGCCGCCCGGCCGAGGCGGGAGAGCTGGTGGCGATGCTCGCCGGCGACCCGGCCGCGGTGGCCCGGGTCCGCCCGCTGCTGGCGCCGATGTGCCGGGAGACGTTCGACTGCGGGCCGGTGCCCGGAGCGCTGACCATGAAGCTCGCGGTCAACATCTTCCTGATCACCACCGTCACCGGCCTCGCCGAGTCGTTCCACTTCGCCGAGCGGCACGGCCTCGACCTGGAACTGCTGCGGGCCGTCCTCGACGCCGGCCAGATGGCCAGCAGCATCTCCCGGGTCAAGACCGCCAAGCTGGCGACGCGTGACTTCGAGATCCAGGCCGGCATCGCCGATGTGCTGAAGAACAACCGGCTGGTCGTCGACGCGGCGCGGGCGGCCGGCGCGGCCTCGCCGCTGCTCGAGGTCTGCCGCGATTTGTACGCGGAGACGCTCGCGCTCGGCCACGGGGCCGCGGACATGGCTTCGGTGATCCATGCGATCGAGGCACGCTCAACGGACGGTAGTTGAGCCGATCGGACCGGCGGTGCCACCGCCCGTGGAGGATGGAACGCCGGTGGTTCTGCCAGGCGGCCACACGCCGAATCCCCAATTTCCGGGACCTGGCCCACGAAGGCGAGGTCGGTACCGCAGGCACATCGGTGGTGCTCGGAATCCCGCGCCCACGAAGGAACGCCGCCCAGCTCGAAGCCGTGCAGACCACGACCGTGTTCGCCGACCGTCTCGGTAACCGGCCGGCGAGCAATCCGGTGTGCCTGCGCATACGGGTCGTCATCAGCGGCCGGGACACCCGACGCCGGAAAGGATCCGCCAGAACGAGGGGCTGAGGCCTCGTCCCAGAAGCGTTCGGGTAGCTGGGAAGGGCCGACAGCCACCTTCGCGCTCGCCGTGCCAACAAGCTCTCGCGGCGTCGGTCGGCACAACAGTGTCGGCGGTGCTCCGGAAACGGGATTTGGGACGGGCCCAGCGACGGCCCGAGCGCACGGACCGCGGGAGGACAGTGTGCCTTTCTCGATCACCTTTGCCGCCAGTTTCCGTGGGTGTGATGCTGGTCATGGAATTGGTGTGGTCGGTCATTGATAGGGGCCTGTGATCTTGAGTGGTGTGCGGAATAATTGGTGGCATGGGGCAGCTCCAGTTGTTTTCCCGGGCCGAGCTCGCGGGCCTGCGTGACCGGACGAGGGCGCGCAATTATTCTGCGAGCCGTGACGAGTTTCGCCGCGATCATGAGCGTCGCCGCGCGTGGGGTTTACAGCGTCGTCACGCCGAGCGGCTGCGACACGTCCGCGAGCAGCAGGCGGGCTGCTGGCCGGAAGATCTCCAGATCAAGCCCACCAGTGCCGGGCCCGGCCAGTCGGGCCCGGCAGATCCCTCGCCGGTGCACGCGGCGCCGCCTCGTCGTGCGGTGCGCCAGCCGGCACCCGGCCGCGACCCACAGACCAGCCAGGGAACGTAGGCCGGACCGGTGGAGCAGGCCGGACCAACCGAGCGGGCCGGGCCAGTCGAGCAGGCCGGGCCGGTCGAGGAGGCTGGACAAGTCGAGCAGGCTGGGCCGGTCGAGGAGGCCGGAGCGGTCGAGCGAGCTGTGGAGCCTGAGCAGGCCGGACCAGTCGAGCAAGCTGTGGAGGCTGAGCAGGCCGGACGGGTCGAGCGGGCCGGGCCGGTAGTGGGGTCCCGTTGCGGATCGGACAGCCTGCCATCGCCCGAGCCGTGCCGGCCACGGTCGAGTCACAGTTGGCGCTCGGCACCCACCCCGGTCCTGCCTGGGCGCAGGTGTCCCGCAGCGCCTACCCGTCGACCACGGAACGGGCCGGAGTCACCAACCCCGCACCCGCCCGCCATGCCACCCCGTTCCGGACCGGGGAGGCGAACACCAGACCAGGCCCGGCCCGACCGGCAGCGACCCGATACGCAGCGAAACCCCACCACCAAACACCCAACGACCAGAAAACCACACGGAAAGGCGATCCCGGCGTTTCCCACGAACATACCGAATCCTCGCCGAAACCCCCGACGATATTGTCAGCAGATCCCACCCTGAATCGTCGCTGCCCCTGCCGCCAGACCCTCGGTTACGGAGCATTCTGACCGGGAAACAGGCCCATTCTGAACCGATATTCCCCACCGTCCATCCGTGGCGGCGTCGCCTCGCGGCAGGATGATTCGTCGGCAAATCCGCGTACCTGGCCGCGGCGGTGGTTGATGGAGACCGGACGCGGATCCGGTGCCTGTCGGCTCGGGTCATCAACGCTTCGGCGGACGGCACCGCTGCGGTCGCGGTGGCCGGCACTGATGATCGCCTGACTCAGCGCACCAGTTGTGGGAAGGCTGAGCGCAGCTCGGCGAAGAACTGCCGGTATCCGTCCTCGCCGTGCGCACCACCGGCCGCCCACAGCGCGTTCATCGCAGCCGCCAGTGCGGGCCGGGCCGCAGTTGCGAACACCGCCGGCAACGCCACGTGCTGCCGGGAGATCTCCAGCATCCGGCCGTCCGACGCGACGGCGGGGAGTATCACGGTGGTCAGCGGCAGCCCGGCGTCGTTCAGCAACTCCCAGACCTGCGCGGGATCCGCCGGGTCGGCGCCGGACTGCGGCCGGAAGGGCGGCGGCAGCGGTTCACCGCGATCCAATGCCGCGAGCGCCTGCACCACCCACGGCACCTGTTCCAGCCCCGCGACGGCGACGGCCCGCCCGGCAGCCCACCGCGCCACCGCACCGCACGCTTCGTCGTCGAGCTCTGCCAGCGTAAATACGGCGTCCGCGTCGAGCAGGTCGGCCGGATTCGCCTGCCGGGCAGCCTTGCGCAGCCGGTCGTTGGGGATCCGGTCACCCCACCGCAGTCGGTCCTCCGCGCGCCGGTCCTCGATCTTCCTGCGCGCCTTCGCCTCGGCCCTTCGGCGCTTGCGCTCGGCGTGGTCGGCGTCGGTCAGCGCAGGCTTCGGGTTGGCCTGGTGCCGATACGCGGCGATCTCGGTGGTCTGCCGGACGATCCGGTCCGGCCCGGTCTGTCCCGGCCAGAACTGCAACAGGTACGCGTCGACGACTTCGTCCTCACTCGCGACGTCCAGGCGGTGGCCCTGTGCCATCCCGCGGGCGCAGTAGCGGACCCGGTAGTCGCCGGCCGGGAGCTTGACCGGGTGAGCGTCACTCATCAGGCCGCCCAGCCACAGTTTCTTCGCCCGGTGCCGGAACGAAACCTCGACGGCCTCCTCCCAGCCGTCGCCGAGCGGCGGCTCCGCGGGATGCAGTTCGGCCGTGAACCGCACGTATCCGGTGTGCAGGCCGGTCACCAGGCAGAGGAAGCCGCGGACGGCGGCGCCGCAAAGCCCGTTGACCTGACCTCGCCAGAACGCATCCGGTTCGCTGCCGGGATCGTCACCCGGCCCGGCCTGGGCGGTCGAGTGCGACACGTGAATCGTGCGATCCAGCAGGATCCTCGCCGACATTCGAACCCCCGTTGAGCGGTGCGAGAACCCGAGTATCCCCGGTCGCGCGGCCGGCGGACGAGATGCCGCGCATCTCGCACGATGACTCGGCCGCCCAAGGGGGAGCGGTCGGCATGTCTCTTCTGGACGCCGAAGGTTGCGCCGCGCCTCCTCAAGGCGAGCGGGCGGGAGCCTCCTCAGGGGTCCCGCACCACTGCGGCGTCGAGCAGCTGCGCGAGCGCCCGCATCCGTGCGAGGGTTGCCGCGTCAGGCTGGAAGACCTCGATTCCTTGCTCGTATTCGTCAAGGAAGAAGGGGATCGGTTTGCCGGAGGGGTGACCGGCCCAGCAGGCCACCGGCGGGCAGCTGAACCATGTGAACCCGGACGGCACCCGCGCTTCGACACGGTCCCACCACCCGAAATCGGACTGGGTGCCGATGACGCCCGCCCACTCCGCCGCACCGATCTTGCCGCTGCGGGCGATGAAATAGGTGGGGTAGGGCAAGTCGGCCAGGACGGCTGATCGCACGACGATCTCACCGCGCTCCTCGGCGTAGATGTGGTCGTCGTCTCCCAGCACCCAGGCGTCCAGCGTCGCGGCGAGCGCCAGCATTCGGCGGATCAGCGGCTCTCCGGGGTGTTTGGTCCGCAGCTCCCCGTCGCTGAACAGGAGCCAGTCGTCCTCGCCCACGGTCACCGGGAAGATCTCAGAGGACGGCTTCGGTGCTGTCGGCACGTCCAGGTCCGGTGCCCGGTGCACCAGGTCGAGCACCTCCGCGGCCTGGAGGGGGAAGCGTCGGCGATACAACCAGGGAATAGCTCGGGTTATATGGACCTCATATCCCACCGAGCACCCTCCCGTACTGCCTGTGGGTCGCCTTACCGCCAACGGTTGGCATACTCCCACGCTGAGTCGCCGACGTGCTCAACGCCGGCACCCCGGGAGCGGCGTCGCCGCACCGAACAACCGACCAGCGGCGACCGCGTTGTTCGCGGGTTGTTTGTCCGGCTGATGACATCGACACCGAACAACCTCGCGCCGCTAGACAGGGGGTTGACCACACGAACGACACACGGGGGAGGTGTCCACCGTTGGCGCGATGGAGAGGGGTCGCCGGCGCCCTGCTGCTGCTCACGCTGACCGGTTGCGGCCCGGACGCGGACGTGGCGCGGCCGGCCGGCGTACCCGTGATCACGCAGGCGGACGAGGATCTGCTGGCCCGTGCCGAGCAGATCATGTTGCGCGACTGCATGGCCCGGCGCGGGTTCCGCTACCAGGTACTGCCCGAGCATCCCGTTCCGGACTACCGCCAGTTCCCGTACGTCATCGACGACCCGGCCTGGGCCGCGCGCAACGGTTTCGGAACGGCCCTGAAGCGACGACTCGCGAAGCTGAGCGCCGCCAGCCCGAACAAGGCCTACTTCCGGCAGCTGCCACGCGAGCGCCGGGTGAAAGCGCTCGCCGCGGCCAACGGCGCGGTGCCGGAAGGGCTGTCCGCCACCGCGCCGAGCGGGATCACCGCGCACCGCAGCGACGAGGGCTGCACCTCCGAGCTGGAACGCGAACTCTACGGCGACCTGCGACGGTGGTTCGAGATCAGCACGGTCACCCGCGAGCTCCCGCAGATGTGGCGGCAGCGCGTCGCCGCGGACCCCCGGTTCCGGCAGGCGCAGGCCCGGTGGGCGCGGTGCCTGCGGGCCGCCGGCTTCCCCTACGACACCCCCGCCGAGCTGCACGCCGCCCTCGCCGGCGACCGGCCCGGTCCGGCCCGGTCCGAGATACCCGCTGCCTCGGCCGAGGCAGCGTGCGCCGCGAGTTCCGGATTCGGCGCCACCGCCGGGGAACTCGACGGCCGCCATGCCGCCGCCGTCCGGGCCCGCTATCGCAGGGAGGTCGAGGACAAGGCCCGGATTCAGTACGCCGCGCTGCCGAAGGCGCGAGAAATCGTCCGCGGCGGCTGACCGAAAACAACACGGAGGGAATGTCAGATGCGGAGAATCCTGTCCAGAGCCGCCGTCGTCGCCACGATGGTCCTCGCCGCCACGCTCGCCGGCGGCGCCGCCCGGGCCACCGAGTCCGACGCGAGCCGGTACGCCCCACAGTTCCGCGCGGCTGCGGCGGCGGACGGCCTGCTGCACGCCTGGGAGCACCAGCACGCGGGCGGTCTGCACTGCACCTGGGAATGGCTCGACAACAACTGGGCCAACTGCGACAATACCGCGGGGTCGATGAAGAACAAGGCGTCGGACCTGTGGAACAACGGCTACCCGGACCCCAACTACGACGACGTGTGGCTGCACTGGGAAGTCAACAACACCGAGGCGTACGTGTGCATCGGACGGGGCACGAGCTGGCCCGCCCTGACCCGCACCTCGCCGCCGCCGGCCGGCCAGCAGCGCATCACGTTCTGGGCCAACACCGGCAGGGGCGCCGGTGAGCCGATCGCGGACAACGTGGCGTCGCACGAGTGGGGCAGTTGCTGACCAGACAGACACGGGCATGGACGTGCACCCCGCCAGGGGGCACGTCCATGCAGTGACCTTGGCGTCGCCGGGGTCGCAGGGCGCGATCGCCGCACCGGCTTGGGCGAGCCGTGGTCCGGCAGCCCGGTGGATGGCGCCGTCGACCCACGAGCAACGCGTCCCCACCTACCTCCGATCGGTACGCTCACGGCATGGCCGGAACCCTGGAGGCGCTGCTCCTGAAGTCCTCCGAGCAAGACCCGCGTCAAGCAGCGTTGCCGACGGTGCCGTTGGCCGTTGGTAGCGGATTGGTGCTCTTGCCGCTGACGGAGGAAATCGTCGCGAGTGGGGCGCCGACCGCGGCAGATGACCCGCCCGTGGACGGTTTCTACGCTCTGACGAGTGGGGTCGCGGAATGGGCGCGCCGGCTTTCCCTGCACGGCGATGTGGCCTACCTGCATACCGAGTTCTTCGGTGGCGTCGGGTTCCATGCGGCGGTGGCGTGGCGCGATGGGGCTGTGGCGTGGGGACCGCTGTTCACGGCAACCTCCGCCGGTGAAGCGGAGGACCACTACGAGACGGTGGCCGACAGCCGTGACATGGCGGTCAATGTGATGCTGCGGTGGCTGGGTGTGCGGCGGTTGGACCAGCACGACGAGTTCGCCGCCGTGGGCTTGACCCGCTGGCGGTGGACGGCGGAGTGGGCGGCGCTGGTCACCCGGCAGCCGCGCCCCGCGGTGTGACCACGTGGGGTGGCTCGCGGGCATCATGGCCGCCGCGGTAGTCACGGCCGCGGCGAACTCTCGCGGGCCCAGCGGTTGCGGGTGGAGCAGCGCTGTTGAGGGTGGGATCATCCGATCTGTCCTGGATGTGGCCGTGGTCGGCGTTGGAGGTCGGGCAAGTGGGGGAGCGGAGCCGGGGTCTGGGCCGTCGCACTGTGAGCGCCGATATGCGTGACGGCTGGCGGACGGCGCTGGCGGCGGTGGCCGTGCTCGCCCTGGTGAGCTGTGCCGGATCAGAGTCCGCCGCCCCTGCCCCCTCCCATTCCCGGTCTGGACCGTCGGACCCGATCGCCCTGGTCGGCATGTGGACGCTGACCGGTGTCGGCGCGGAGGCCGGCACGGTCGTGGGTCTGACCCCGGCAGCACTCACGATCTACCGAAGCTGCGGTGAGCTGCGGGCTTCCTGGAGCGCCGATTCCCAGGGCCTGTTCATCGCCGACGTCATGGGTAGCAGCGGCGGATGCGATCCGGAAACCCGCGTCGCCTGGCTGAACCAAGCCACCGGATACCGGCTCGACGGCAGCAGCCACGCGGTGCTGCTCGATGGGGACGGCGAGACCGTTGCCCGGCTGGCCGCCAGCAGTGCGCCGCCGCGGCCCGACCGGGAGTCGTTCGAGGTGACCGACGAGTTTCGCCGCTCGTTTGATTCTCCCGCCGCGCTCCCGCCGGGCCTGACGCCGGCCGACCGGCGAGAGTTGGCCGGTCGATGGGAGCCGGTCCGTGGCGGCTCGGCGGCGCTTCAGCAGCCGTACCTGGAATTCCGCGCCGACGGCCGCTGGTCGGGCTCGGACGGGTGCAACGGCTCCGGCGGCGGGTGGGTCGTCGGACCGGCGGGCACGCTACTGGCCACCTCGGGGATCAGCACCCTCGTCGGCTGCGACAACATACCGGTCGGCGACTGGTTGTCGGCGGCGCGGCGGGCCGGGTTCGACGGAGCGATGCTCGTGCTTCTCGACCAGGACGCCGAGGAACTGGGCCGCCTCCACCGTGCCAGTCGCTTCGGCCGGATAGGTTGACACGATGCGGGTCGGTGCGTGCCAGACTCCGGAGATCCTCGGCGACGTGGACGCTGCGATCCAGGTCATCCACGACTTCGCCGGGCAGGCAGATGCCGCGGGCGTCGACCTGCTGTTGTTTCCCGAATGCTTCCTGCAGGGCTACCTGGTCACCGAGCAGCACGTGCATGGCCAGGCATTCGACCCGGGCTCTCCGGAGTTCTCCGGTGTCCTGGTACGGCTGGCAGCGATCCGGCCGTCGCTGGTCGTCGGCATGATCGAACGCTCGGGTGGCTCGTATCACAACACGGCCCTGGTCGTCGAGGGCGGCAGCGTGGTGGGCGGGTATCGCAAGACGTTCCTGACCGACGGGGAGTCGGTGTTCACCGCGGGCGACTCCTACCCGGTGTTCGACTGCGGCGGGCTGCGGTTCGGGATCAACATCTGCTTCGACACCCGCTTCCCGTACGCGGCAGCCGCGGTCGCCGCGGGCGGGGCGCAGGTGTTGCTGGTCCCGGCGCAGAACATGATGCGCCGGGACAAGGCGTTCCGGTGGCAGGACCGGCACAACCAGGTCAGGACCCAGCGAGTCCGCGAGACCGGCCTGTGGCTGGTCTCCGCCGATGTCACCGGCCGACGCGACAGCACGCGGATCGGGCTGGGGCCGACCTGCGTGATCAACCCGGCCGGGGACGTCGTCGCCCAGGTGCCGGCGGGGCGGGTCGGCATCGCGATTGCCGAGCTCGACCTGCCATAGATCGTTCTGTGTCGGCGAGGTCTCCTGATGCCACGGCGTTTGCCGAGGTGGCTGCGCGGACTCCGGGGGCGCCGTAGCGTGAGGAGTCAGGCTTGCCCAACGCGCGCGATGCCGGGTAAGCGCGCGTCACTGAACCCAAGGATGGCGGCACCGTTCGAGTCGGGCCGAGCTCCCGATCAATCGCGATCGAGCAATCGTCGCGACCGGCTTGCCACTCCGCCCCGGTGAACGGCCGCCGGTGGATGTGTGGGTGTTGTGCGCAGTCCCGGGAAGTCCCGTGCAGGATGACGCGACGGCCTGGCGTGCCGTTCCGGCGGTCGACATTCTGATAGCCGTGATCGTTGATCAGGTGCCGGTCCGACCGGAACCCCGCATGCCGATCGCCGCGGGAACAGGCTGCGCTGTCGCAGGTCACGTCGTTGCCGGCGGCCCTTGGTTGTATACCGGCTTCACATACACCTTCTACGCCGCACCCGACTCGGTGTTCCTGGTGGCCTGTTTGACGGGGGTCGTGGAGCTGATGCTTTTCGTCACCTGCGTGACGCTGGGAGTCGGTCTCCTGCGGAGCCGATGGCGGCAGTTCGGGATAGGTCTCCTGAGCGGATGGCTCTTCGGCGCCATCGCGGTCCCGTGCGGAGGCACCGCCCTGATCGCGCTGTTCGCCGCGGTCATCTGAACGGAAGCCGACCAGGCCAGCTGTTCGTCGGGGGCCACGCGGCGAGTGCCAAGGTGAAGGGCCGGGCTGCGGCGCTGCTCCGGCGGCGCCGAGTAGGACGGCGCGGGTGATCTCGCCGACGACGGGGTGGTTGATCCGTTGGCGCCGGTGGTGTGGGTGCGGACGGTGTGTCCGCCCCACCAGGTGCGGAACTCGGTGCTGCGGGTGGCGAGTTCCCCGACGAGCGCCATCAGGGCCCGGTCGGCGGCGGCATCGTCACACCCCGCACGAGCCGACGTTCTTCTGACCCGCGTCCCCGACCACCGATGCGGTGGTCGGGGGACGCTCGCGTCACGAAACCGCACGCACGACAGAGATCGACTGTCTCACGCTGTCGTGGTGCGCCGACCAGGCCCGGGATCGGGCTCATTGTGCCGGGCCGTGCGGGACGACCCGGCCACCCGTCAGCGGTTGTAACGCTCCCGGCGTACGCCCGGCTTGCGTCCCCGGATCGTGCTTTGCTGCATCGCGGCGATGACCATGTCCGCGGCCTCCTCCGGCACCTCGACCAGCGAGAACCGGTCGGTTATCTGGATCGCGCCGATGTCGCGGGCGCTGAGCCCGGACTCGCCCGCGATCGCACCGACCAGGTCCTGCGGGCGCAGCCCGGCCCGGCGGCCGAGACCGAAGAACAGCCGGGCGACGCCCGCGCCGGCCGGGCCGCCGCGCCGCTCGGGGCGCTGGCCGTCCGGGCGTTCCGGGCGCTCCCGCGTTTCGCGGGGCGTCGGGATCTCCTGCTCGTCGACGTCGCCGCCGGCGGCCTCGTGTGCCAGCTTCACCGCGGCCAGCGCCACGGTCTCGATGTCGAACTCGCTGGTCAGCGACTCGATGACCACCCGGAACCGTTCCAGGTCGTCGGTCTGCAGGCTGCTTTCCAGCGCGGCGCGGGTCAGCTCGAGGCGCCGGGCCCGCAGGTCGGTGACCGTGGGCACCTTCTCCAGGGTGATCCGCTGCCGGGTGAGCCGCTCGATCGCCTTGAGCATGCGGGACTCGCGCGGCTCGGCCAGGGTGATCGCGGCGCCCTCCCGGCCCGCGCGGCCGACCCGGCCGATCCGGTGCACGTACGCCTCCGGGGCCGACGGCACGTTGTAGTTCACCACGTGGGTGAGCTGCTCCACGTCCAGCCCGCGGGCGGCCACGTCCGTCGCCACCAGCAGCTCCGTGCTGCCGGCGCGCAGCCGGCCCATGACCCGGTCGCGCTGGTCCTGGCTCATGCCGCCGTGCAGCGCCTCGGCCCGGTAGCCGCGCCCGTTGAGCGTCTCGGTGACCTGGTCGACCTCTTCGCGGGTCCGGCAGAAGATGATCGCCGCGGTGGGCGCCTCGACGTCGAGCACGCGGCCCAGCGCGGCCGACTTGTGCGCCCGGGCCACGATGTACGCGCTCTGCCGGACCAGGGGGATCTCGCCGGGGGCGGAGGCCTCCCGGCCCATCTGGATGCGGACCGGCTCCTTCAGGTGCCGGCGGGCGATCCCGTCGATGCGCGGCGGCATCGTCGCGGAGAACAGCACAGTCTGCCGGGTCTGCGGGGTCTCGGCGAGGATCGCCTCGATGTCCTCGGCGAAGCCCATGTCGAGCATCTCGTCGGCCTCGTCGAGCACCACTGTCTGGATGTCGCTGAGGTCCAGGGTCTCGCGGCTGATGTGGTCCAGCACCCGGCCCGGCGTGCCGACCACGACGTCCACGCCGCGCTGCAGGGCCTGCAGCTGGCGCCCGATCGGCTGGCCGCCGTAGACCGGCAGCACGCGTACGCCCAGGTCGCGGCCGTAGCGGTGGACCGCCTGCGAGACCTGCTCGGCCAGCTCGCGGGTCGGCACCAGCACCAGCGCGGCCGGGCCGCCCTTGGCGTCCGGGTCGAGCCGGTGCAGCAGGGGCAGCGCGAAGGCCGCGGTCTTTCCGGTGCCGGTCGCGGCCTGGCCCAGCAGGTCGTGGCCGTCCAGCAGCGGCGGGATGGCCTCGCGCTGGATCGGCGTCGGCTCTTCGTAGCCCAAGCTGGTCAGTGCCTTCAGCAGCTCGGGACGGAGCGCCAGACCGGCGAAGCCTGTCGCGTCCGCGAACAGGTGCTCGCTCATTATCTCTGCTCCGGATCCGTCGTGCGCCGGTCACAGCGGTGACCGGCATCAACGAGGACAAGGATACGGGGCCGGCCCGGAGGGTCAGCCGGCCGGGACCTTGAACGGGTCGTGGTCGGCCAGGAGCTTGTCCAGCCGGGCCTGATCGACCCGGCGCACGACGGTGCCGGCGTCCTGCACGTCACGGACGCACTTGGCGAGGGTGAACGCCGAGGTGACCACGTAGAGCAGGCCGACGGCGAGGAAGGCGCGGATCCAGCTGCCCACCGGCAGGTAGGCGATTCCGGCGGCGACGGCGGTCAGCGAGAGGGCGAAGGAGGCGACGGACTGCACGTAGAAGGCGGTGGTGATCTTCGGCTGCGGATTCGTGTCCATGCCGAAGTCTGCTCCGGTGGGTCGTACCTCCGACTGAGTCCGCGTACCCAGAGTTCGGTTACGTGAGGATGACGGCATGGTGGACGTGATCGTGGTGGGCGGAGGCATCATCGGGCTGACGGCGGCGCTGCGGCTGCGCGAGCGGGGCGCGGAGGTGACCGTGTGGACGCCGCAGGACCCGGTCCGGACGGTGTCCGCGGTCGCGGCCGCCGCCTGGTATCCCACCCGGATCGGCTTCGACGAGCGGGTCCTGGCCTGGGCCGCGGTGACCTACGACCAGTTCCGCCGGGACGCCTTCGACGCGGTGCCCGGCGTGCTGGTCCGGGAGACCCGCAACCTCGAGCGCTCCGGTGCGACCGGCGAGCCGTGGTGGGCGCCGGCCGCGCGCGGCGTGCGATATCTGCCGATCGATCCGCCGTGGACCCGGGAGGTGCGGTTCCAGGCGCCGCTGGTCGAGATGGGTGAATACCTGCCGTGGCTGCGCGAAAGGCTGCTGGCCGCGGGGGTGCGGGTGGTCCGGCGCCGCCTCGACCGGTTGGAGGAGGCCCTGGTCGAGGCGCCGGTGGTGGTCAACGCGACCGGGCTGGCCGCCGGCGCGCTGTGCGGTGACCCGGACGTGCTGCCGGCCCGCGGGCAGATCGTGCTGGTCGCCAACACCGGCATCTACACCTCCGTGCGGGACGAGGGCGACCCGGGCACCTACGTGCACCCGCGCACCCGCGATGTCGTGCTGGGCGGCACCTGGCAGGAGGGCGACTGGAACACCGTGCCCGACCCGGCGACCCGCGACGCCATCCTGGAGCGCTGCCGGGCTCTGGTGCCGGAACTGGCGGGCGCGCCGGTCATCGGCGAGAAGGTGGGCCTGCGGCCGGTGCGGCGCGGCGGGCCGCGGGTGGAGGCGGAGAAGTGGCCGGGCGGGACGGTGGTGCACGCGTACGGGCACGGCGGCGCCGGCGTGACGCTGTGCTGGGGCTGCGCCGACGAGGTCGCCACGCTGGCCCTCTGACAACGGATTGTTTACCTTCCGTTCACCTTCTGTGGAGACTAGGCTCACCCGTACGGCATCGATCTTGATCTGTGCACAGTGGCGTGAGGAGACCGTCCGATGACCGATCGACCCCGACTGTTACCCCTGCTGGGCCCGGCGGGCCACGCCGGCCGCGACGCGCGGACCTGCCTGTACCGCTGCGGCAACGCGTGCGACCATCCCGCGCCGAACGAGTCGGCCAACCCGTACCTCGGTGACGTGGTCAATGCCGCGATGACCCGCCGCGGTGTCGTCCGGGCCGGCGCCGTCGGCGCCCTCGTGCTCGGCTTCGGCGCCCCGGCCACCGCCGCCGCGGCGAGCGGCGCCGAGACCGCGCCGGTCGCGGGGGAGCTGCTCGCGACCCAGAAGGGCAAGGCCGGGGCGCTGACCTTCAAGCCGATCCCGCCGAACGAGCTGGACAGCCTGATCGTGCCCAACGGCTACGACAGCGCCGTGGTCATCCGCTGGGGCGACCCGATCCTGCCCGGCGTGCCCGGCCTCGACGTGCACCGGCAGACCGCCAAGCTCCAGTCGGCGCAGTTCGGTTACAACAACGACTTCCTCGCCGTGCTGCCGCTGGGCCGCGACGGCCGCCGGGCGCTGCTGGTCGCCAACCACGAATACACCAACGAGGAGCTGATGTTCCCCGGCTTCACCAGCCAGGAGGCGCTCACCGTCGAGCAGGTCCGGGTGGGCCTGGCCGCGCACGGGATGTCGGTGGTGGAGCTGGAGCGGGTCGGCGGCACCGGGCAGTGGCGGCCCGTCGGCGGGCGGCACCGGCCGTACAACCGGCGGATCACCATGCTGGACACCCCGTTCCGGTTCACCGGCCCGGCCGCCGGCACCCCGCTGCTGCGGACCGCGGCGGACCCGCAGGGCACCACCCCGATCGGTACGCTCAACAACTGCGCCGGCGGCGTCACGCCGTGGGGCACGGTGCTGTCCGGCGAGGAGAACTTCAACCAGTATTTCGTCGGTGGCGACGCCGCCCCGGCCGCGCTCAAGCCGACCCTGGCCCGCTACGGCATCTCCACCACCGTCCGGGTGCCGGCCGGCTCGCGTCGCTGGGACCGCGCCCAGGAGCGTTTCGACCTGGCCAAACACCCGCACGAGGCGCACCGCTTCGGCTGGATCGTCGAGGTCGACCCGACCGATCCGCGCTCGCGGCCCCGTAAGCACACCGCGATGGGCCGGTTCAAGCACGAGGGCGCCAACGTCATCGTCGCCCGCGACGGCCGGGTCGCCGCGTACATGGGCGACGACGAGCGGTTCGACTACCTGTACAAGTTCGTCTCCGCGAAGAAGTTCGCCCCGGGCGGCTCGGCCGCGGCCCGCCGGCACAACCTGACCCTGCTGGAGTCGGGCACGCTCTATGTCGCGAAGCTCAGCGGCGACAGCCCGGCCGCCGAGATCGACGGCACCGGCAAGCTGCCCGCCGACGGCGCCTTCGACGGTACGGGCCGGTGGATCAAGCTGGTGTCGGGGGAGCGGTCCTTCGTGCCCGGGATGACCGCCGTCGAGGTGCTGACCTTCGCCCGGCTCGCCGGTGACGCCGTCGGGGCGACCAAGATGGACCGCCCGGAGGACGTGCAGCCCAGCCTGCTGACCGGCAAGATCTACGCGGCGCTGACCAACAACGTCAACCGCGGGGTGGGCACGAACCCGGGCGTGGACGAGGCCAACCCGCGCAACGCCAACAAGCACGGGCACATCTTCGAGCTGGTCGAGGACCGCGGCGACCACACCGGGGAGTCGTTCAGCTGGTCGCTGCCGATCGTGTGCGGCGACCCGGCCGACCCGTCGACGTATTTCGCCGGCTACGACAAGTCGGCCGTCTCGCCGATCTCCTGCCCGGACAACGTGGCCTTCGACAGCGCCGGCAACCTGTGGATCTCCACCGACGGCAACGCCCTGGGCAGCAACGACGGGCTGTTCGCCACCGCGATCGAGGGCCCGGAACGCGGCCACCTCAAGCAGTTCCTGACCGTGCCCCCGGGCGCGGAGACCTGTGGGCCGTTCATCACCGGCGACGACCGCTCGGTGTTCGTCGCGGTCCAGCATCCGGGCGAGATCACCGGCGCGACCCTGGACAATCCGGCCTCGACGTGGCCCGACGGCGACTTCGCGAAGCCCTCCGTCGTGGTCACCTGGCGCCTCGACGGCGGCCCGATCGGCAGCTGAGCACCGGCGGCCCCGGCAGCTGAGCACCGGCGGCCCCGGCAGCTGAGCACCGGCGGCCCCGGCAGCTGAGCATGCCGGGGCCGCCGTGTTCATCCGCCGTTCACCGCACGGCTGATCCGTCCTCAATCGCAGCTCTTAGCGTCAGGCGACCCCGTCGGCCGGCCCAGACCGGCGGGCGCCATTCGCCTGCCGAGGAGTTCCGCCCGATGACTGAACGACCCCGCCTGCTGCCGCTGCTCGGCCACACCGGGCGCGACGCGATGACCTGCCTCTACCGCTGCGGCAACGCCTGCGACCACCCGGTGCCGAACCGGACGGACAATCCCTACCTCGGCGATGTCGTGCACACCGAGATGTCGCGCCGCGGAGTGGTGCGCGCCGGTGCCGTGGGCGCTCTGGTGCTCGGCTTCGCCGGCGCCGGTGCCGCCGCCGCGAGCCCGGCCCTGGCGACGCCCGCCGCCGAGACCGCGCCGGTCGCGGAGGCGCTGCTCGCGAGCCTCCAGAAGGGCAAGGCCGGCCCGCTGACCTTCAAGGCCATCCCGCCGAACAAGCTGGACACCCTGATCGTCCCGAACGGCTACGCCTCGGCCGTCGTGCTGAGCTGGGGCGACCCGGTGCTGCCGGGCGCGCCCGAGTTCGACATCACCAGGCAGAGCGTGCAGCGCCAGTCGGCACAGTTCGGCTACAACAACGACTTCGTCGGGGTGCTGCCGCTGGGCCGCGACGGCAGCCGGGCGCTGCTGGTGGTCAACCACGAGTACACCAACGAGGAGCTGATGTTCCCCGGCTTCACCGGCCTGGAGGCGCTCAGCGTCGAGCAGCTCAAGATCGCGATGGCGGCGCACGGACTCTCGGTCGTCGAGCTCGAACGGGTCGGCCGGACCGGGCAGTGGCAGCCCGTGCGCGCGCGGCGCCTGCCGTACAACCGGCGGATCACCGCGCTGGCGACGCCGTTCCGCTTCACCGGCCCGGCGGCCGGCTCGGCCTGGCTGCGCACGGCCGCGGACCCGAAGGGCACCACCCCGATCGGTACGCTCAACAACTGCGCCGGCGGCGTCACCCCGTGGGGCACCGTGCTGTCCGGCGAGGAGAACTTCAACCAGTATTTCGTCGGTGGCGACGCGGCGCCCGAGGCGCTCAAGCCCAAGCTCGCCCGGTACGGCATCTCCACCACCACCCGAGTGCCGGCCGGCTCGCGCCGCTGGGACCGCGCGCAGGAGCGTTTCGACCTGGCCAAGCACCCGAACGAGGCGCACCGCTTCGGCTGGATCGTCGAGGTCGACCCGTTCGACCCGGACGCCAAGCCGCGCAAGCACACCGCGATGGGCCGGTTCAAGCACGAGGGCGCCAACGTCATCGTGGCGAAGAACGGCAAGGTGGTCGCCTACATGGGCGACGACGAGCGGTTCGACTACCTGTACAAGTTCGTCTCCGACGGCAAGTACATCCCCGGCGACTCGGCGCACGCCCGCCGGCACAACCTGACCCTGCTGGAGTCGGGCACGCTCTACGTCGCGAAGCTCGCCGGCGACAGCCCGGCCGCCGAGATCGACGGCACCGGCAAGCTGCCCGCCGACGGCGCCTTCGACGGTACCGGCCGGTGGATCAAGCTGGTGTCGGGCAACCGCTCGTACGTGCCCGGCATGACGGCCGCGGACGTGCTGACCTTCACCCGGTTGGCCGGCGATGCGGTGCTGGCGACCAAGATGGACCGGCCCGAGGACGTGCAGCCCAGCCCCCGCACCGGCAAGATCTACGCGGCCATGACCAACAACACCAACCGCGGGGTGGGCACGAACCCGGGCGTGGACGAGGCCAACCCGCGCAACGCCAACAAGCACGGGCACATCTTCGAGCTGGTCGAGGACCGCGGCGACCACACCGGGGAGTCGTTCAGCTGGTCGCTGCCGATCGTGTGCGGCGACCCGGCCGACCCGTCGACGTATTTCGCCGGCTACGACAAGACCGCGGTCTCGCCGATCTCCTGCCCGGACAACGTGGCCTTCGACAGCGCCGGCAACCTGTGGATCTCCACCGACGGCAACGCCCTGGGCGGCAACGACGGGCTGTTCGCCACCGCGATCGAGGGCTCCGAGCGCGGTCATCTCAAGCAGTTCCTGACCGTGCCGCTGGGTGCGGAGACCTGTGGGCCGTTCATCACCGGCGACGACCGGTCGGTGTTCGTCGCGGTCCAGCACCCCGGTGAGATCTCCGGCGCCAGCGTCGAGAAGCCGGCCTCCACCTGGCCGGACGGCGACTTCGCCAAGCCCTCCGTCGTGGTCACCTGGCGGCTCGACGGCGGGCCGGTCGGCAGCTGAGGTAGGGGACCCGTTCCCGGCGTCGTCACCGCGCCGGGAACGGGGGCCTACACGGTGCGCAGGTCCACCGTGTGCCAGACGAGTGAGTCCTGGTCGCCGGTCGCCCACCACAGCACGCCGTTGCGGCTGAACACGCCGTCGACCGCCGGGCTGAGGTCCACCGTGCGGCCCGCCCGGATGTCGTAGACCAGCAGCCCCGCCGTACCGGTCAGGTCCGAGTCCGGGCCGGTCTCCGACAGGATCTCGAAGCGGTCCAGCACGGCCACGTCGGGGACCGCCGCCCCCGCGGAACTGCCCGCGACCCGCCGGCGCGCCGAGCCGTCCGGGTGCATGAGGTCGATGCGGGCCAGCCCGTCGCCGTTCATCACCAGCACCCGGCACCAGGCCACGGCGCAGGTCACCAGCTCCGTGCCGGTGCTGGTGACCGGGATGTCCCGGTTGGTCGCCATGTTGCGCAGCCGGGTCGTGCCGGCCTGGTCGCCGCCGCCGTCGGTCAGCCACGGCCACGCCGTCAGCGCCCAGGTGCCGGGCTCCTTGCGGACCGCGACCGCGCCGCCGGCCAGGGCGACCGAGCGGATCTCGGTGACCTGCTCGCCCGCCGGTGCGGCGGCGGCCCAGTGCACCCGGCCGTCGGCGACCACCAGGTCCCACTGGGAGCCGAAGAACACCGCGTTGCCGGTGTCGCCGGTCAGCCGCCGGGCCGGTCCGCCGGTGGTCTTCGCCGTCCAGATCTCCGGCTTGGCGCCGCCGGCGGACTCCGTCCACACCAGGTCGTCGCCGCTGACCGCGAACGTGCCGAACTCCGGGCTCGACGGCAGCGGGCGGCGGCGCAGCTCGCGGACGGTCCCGTCGGCGTCGCGCACGAGCAGCCGCTCGGCGTCGCCGTCCGGGCTCGGCGCGGTGCCGACGCTGGTGCGGGCGTCGAGGAAGATGCCCGGGTGGTAGATCGGCCCGTCGGGCAGGTTGCCGGGCAGGTCGGCGCGCTGCGCACCGGGCCAGGCGGCGGCCAGCGCCACCCGGGCGCCGGGCGCGGGCTCCGGCTCGCCCGGTGCGTATACCAGCAGCGCGGCGCCCGCCGCGAGGGCGACGGCCAGGCCGGCGAGGGCTGGCAGCTTCCTCACTCGTACTGCTGCTTCGGCGCGGGGATCTCCTGCCAGGAACGCACCTCCAGGTACGGCACCTGGGCCTGGTTGACCGGGTCCTGTTCGGTTTTGTCCGTCCACGCGCCGACCACCTGGATCCAGGTGTCCGCCGGTACGGCCGTCGGGACGTCCCCGCTGAGCGCGACCTTGATCGGCCGGCCGTCGGCGGCGCAGCAGGACATCACCATCCGGGCGAGCATCGGCTGCCCGTCCGGGCCGGGGGTGACGAAACCGGTCAGCCGCAGGCTCCGGCCGGTCAGGCTGCGCCCGCCGTCGAAGACCGCCCGCGAGGCGTAGTCGAGCAGCCCCACGTCGACCGGGTCACCGGCCGGCAGCGCCGGATAGTCGGAGTCCGTGCCGGGGGCGGTCAGCACCGTCCCGGCCTGGCCGGCCGCGTACGAGCCCAGCGCCGGCGGCGCCACCAGCAGCAGCCCGAGCACCGGGAGCAGCAGCAGCCAGCCCACCTTCGGCTCGTGGTCGTGGCCGTGCGCGTCGGCCTTGCCGCGCAGGTCGTACCAGAGGGTCAGCACGGCCGCCGCGACCAGCAGCACCCCCGCGCCGATCAGGAAGGGCCGCAGGCCCTCCTTGACATACCGCAGGTACAGGTCGGAGAGGCTGGCCTTGAGGATCGCGCCGCCGAACAGCAGCATGATCACGGCCTGGGCCTGCTTGTTCACAGCAGCACCGCCCCGAAGGCCGTGCCCACCAGGACCGCCGCGAGGAACGTCGTGGGGGCGAACCGGACGGTGAAGCGCCGCCCGAACACGCCGGTCTGCATGGCGATCAGCTTGAGGTCGACCATCGGCCCGACCACCAGGAACACCAGTCGGGAGGTCAGCGAGAACTGCGACAGCGACGCCGCCACGAACGCGTCGGCCTCGCTGCAGATCGACAGCAGCACGGCCAGCACGGCCAGGGCGATGATCGACAGCACCTCGTTGTCCGCCAGCGTCTGCAGCCAGCTCTCCGGCACCACCACGTTGATGGTGGCGGCGGCCGCGGCGCCGAGCACCAGGAACCCGCCGGCGTGCATGACGTCGTGCCGGCAGGCGGCGACGAACGCCTTGAGCTTCGAGCCGTCCTCGTGCGGGCGGGCCGGCAGCTTGATCCATTCGGCCTTGCCGAGCCGCAGCCAGAGCCAGCCCATCGCCACGGCCACGACCAGGCTGGCGAGGCCCCGGGCGACCACCATCTCCGGGTTGCCGGGGAAGGCCACCGCGGTGGCGGTCAGCACGATCGGGTTGATCGCCGGGGCGGCCAGCAGGAACGCCAGCGCGGCGGCGGGCGTGACACCGCGGCGGATCAGCGATCCGGCGATCGGCACGCTGCCGCACTCGCACCCGGGCAGGACCACCCCGGCGAGCCCGGCGGCGGGCACCGCCAGGGCGGGATGCCGCGGCAGGGCCTTGGCCCAGAACGAGCGCGGGACGAACACGGCGATGACCGCCGAGAGCACCACGCCGAACACCAGGAACGGCACGGCCTGCACCAGGACCGAGACGAACACCGTGGTCCAGGTCTGCAACCGGGGCGCGGAGATCAGCGCGGCCAGCGGGTTGCGGAAGACGACGAGCAGCACGAGCAGCACGGCGAGCACCTCGACCGAGCCGATCCGGCGGCCGCGGGCGGGCTCGTCCGGTGGCGCGGGTGGTGCCGGGCTGGGGCCGGTGTCGTCCGCCGGCGCGGTGTCACCACGGGTGGTGACGTCCTCGGGTGCGGTCACAGTGCTCACTCCGGATCGCGGTGTGGGGTCGGTCGGCCGCCGCCCACCATACCGACCCGCCCGCCCGGACGGACATCCCGCGACCGCGTGAGTTGCCCATGCTGACCTGCGCATATGCACACGTGGTGATGCGGCCCGCGACCCGCGGGGCGGTGATCGACCGTCAGAGCCGGTGCCATGCCGGATACAGCCCCGAGCGCTGCCCGGTGCCGGGGCGGCCGCCCGGGCCACCGCTGAGCTCCGCGAGGCATTCCCTGGCGTCGGGGGTGCCCGCGGCCACCTCGGCCCGGAGCGCCTCGACATCTCGCCGAGCGGCGAACAGCCGCACGAGGTGGCATGCCGCGAGGTAGTCGCCGGCGTCGGCGCGGGCCCTGAGCTCTTCGACGCGACCTTGTTCGGCGAGCAGCCTGGTCAGCAGACCCATCGCCCGCACATCGGCATCGGCGCAGCCACGCAGGATCAGGATCGCCTCATCGGCGCGGCCCCGGCTGGCGTGGAGCCAGCCGATCCAGCGCCGGGCGGAGCCGCAGCCGCGCTCGGCGCGCCCGCGCAGTTCATCCTCGTCGCCCTTGCTCGCCAGCACGTAATACCATGCCTCGCGAGCGTCTTCCTCGCCGGCGTCGGTGCGCCTGCGCAATTCGCCGAAGCGCCCATTCCGGAGGAGTCCGTCTATCAGTATCTCGGTGATTTCGGAGTCGTCCGGATAGGCGTTCGCCAGGGCCCTCAGCCGGTCGAGCCGACGATGCTTGACGAGCAGCTCGGCCAGCGGCACGCGGGCGCTGCTGTCACCCGAGTCGGCGCGCTTCTCCAGCTCTTCGATGCGGCCGGCCTGGCGGAGCACCTCATTGAGCATCGACGTCGCCTCGCGGTGGCCGTCGTCCGAGGAATGCTCGCGCAGGACCGCGAGGGCGTCGTCGAAGTCACCGGCCTCCACCAGCCACTCGACGAGATATTCGGTCGCGGTCCAGTTGTCCTTGCCGGCCAGCCGGCGCAATTCATCGATGCGCCCGTTCTCGGCGAGCCATTCGGCCAGCCGCCGGCCGGCGAACCAGTTTCCCGCGGCGGCGAGTTCCCGGAGCTCTTCCGTGGGGCAGCTCTCCGCCTGCTCTTCCTCCAACCATTCCTCGGCGACCGGACTCCCATCCTCGGTGGCCTGTTCATAGAGCGCCTTCTCGTAGCGATCGTGCCCCCGGCGGCCCGCGTTGTCGGCCAGCCGCTGCCGGTCGTCGCGATGATGATGGTCGACCAGGGCCTGCCATACGGCATCCGGGACCACGACGGTCCGGCGTGCCCGAAGCGCGTACTGCCGCAGGTAGTCCGCCACGGTGTAGCCGGCGATCCGGCCCATGCCGGCCGCTACGGGCACGAGCGCACTCGCGGCGCCCCGCAGCACGGTGGTGGCGTAGCCGATGCCCTGATCGAGCCAGTCGGGCGGCGCGACGGCCTGCTGCGCCGACGTGAGATAGGCCGGCGCCGCCGCCTCGAGAAACTCTCGGGTCAACGGCGCGCCGGCGCCGACGCGCCGGGCATCCAGCGCCGCGGTGATGACCGCCTTGCCGTAGCAGTCCGCGGCCGGGGCGTGCTCCCAGCAGCGGATCAGTTCGGGGGCGGCGGCCAGCACCTGGGTGAGCCCCGCGTCGCGGGTGTCCAGGGCGGCGCGGATGCGCCGGTCGCCGGCGCGGGCCTCCGCGCGGCGTCGCTCCGCCGGACTGAAGCACCCGCCGACATCGATGAGACGGGCCAGGCGGAGCAGCTCGCGGTCGTTGGCGTACAGGTCGGGGCGTCCGGGCAGGGGTTGTGCGCTGCGGGTGCGGTAGTGCTCCAGCCACCACGTGCCCACCACCACCAGTTTCGCGGCGAGCAGTGCGCGCACGGCGGCGACCGGGAGACCACCCGGATGGTCGAGATAGCGCTGCAGCTCGTCGAGCCACACCACCGCCCTCGCCGTCGGCGTGCCGGCGAACGCCCGGACCGCGTCCGCGTCGCCCGGGTGCACCAGCCACCACTCCGGCAGCACGGCCCGGACCGCCTCGAACAAGGCCCGGGTCTTACCCACGGACGAATCACCTTGGAGCAGGACGAATCCTCCCCGCTCGGCGGCGGCGGCGATCGCCGGGCGTAGCTCGTCGTCCAGATCACGCGGCACGTACACCGGAAGCTCATCATCGGCATCGCCGACGTCGATCGCCGCGTGCACGCCGAGCCACCGGGGCAGGGCGTGCCGCACCCGCACCGCGCCGGGCACCTGGCGCGCGGCTTCGGTGATCGCCCGCTCCCGCGCGGCCATCCAGCCCGGCACGGCGGCCTCCGGCACCCGGCAAGCCCGCAGGAACGTCGCCAACGTCTCCGGCGACGGCGTCGACGTGCCGGTGCAGATGTCGCTGACCGTGCTCCGGGGCAGGAGCACGGCCCCGGGCATCTCCTCGGCACGGCGCTGCACCCCGTGCAGCGACAGACCAGCGTCCGCGCGCAGCTCGGCGAGCCCCGCGGCGAATCCCGCCCGAGTGTCCACCGTGGTGGGGTCAACGGCCACCCTCCGCCCCCTCTCACCTGTCCGGTCGTGCCGCACCGGACACGGCGGACAGCGTACAAACCGCGCCCGGTTCGCGGCGAACGCGCAGCCGCCGGCCCCGGCCGGCCCGGCCCGCTACCGGGTTCCTCCGCGACCGGTGCCGGACCCCGGCACAGCCTGCTGAGCTGGACTCGTCACCGGGGACGCCGGCCGGCTTCCCGGACACCACGACAGCGGGAGCGATCACCATGCACTGGCTCATTCACACCACCGGCGACCTGCTGCAGCTGGTGGCCGCCGCGATCACCTTGACCACGCTCGTGGCCGATCGAACGCGGAAGCACGACACGGGCTCTTCGGACGACGAGTAGCCATCCGGATGCGCCTACGATCGGGCGGTGCCGACCATCGACTCGCATGACGCCGCCCTCGCCGCCGCCGCCCGGGTCGCCGCGGCGCTCGCCCCGGGGGTGATCCAGCGCGACCGGGACGGTGCCGACGCCGTACCGGCCGCGGCGCTCGCCGCCCTCGACGGCTCGGGCCTGCTCGCGATCACCGTGCCGGCCGCCGACGGCGGCCCGGCGCTGGGTCCGGTCACGCTGGCCGAGGTGACCCGGATCATCGCCGCGGTCGACCCGGCGATCGCCCAGGTCCCGCAGTCGCACTACCTGCTGGTCGACGTGCTCGCCGTGCACGGCGCCGCACCGCTGCGCGCCCGGCTGTTCGGCGACGTGCTGGCCGGCCGGCGGCTCGGCAACGCGCTGGCCGAGCGCGGTGGCAAGCACGCCCAGGACCTGTCGACCCGGGTGAAGGAGGGCCTGCTCAGCGGCCGCAAGTACTACTGCACCGGCGCGCTGACCGCCGCCTGGATCGCGGTCAGCGCGCTGGACGGCGACGGCCGGCTGGTGCTGGCCTTCGTGCCGCGCGACGCGGACGGCGTCACCGTCGACACCGACTGGGACGTCATGGGCCAGCGCGCCACGATCAGCGGCACCACGACCTTCTCCGACGTGCCGGCCGAGCTGATCCTGGACTACGCGGGCGCCTTCGAGGTGCCGCAGCAGCTCGGCGCGCGGGCCCAGCTCGTGCACGCGGCGATCGAGGTCGGCATCGCCGAGGGCGCGCTGCGCGACGCCACCGCCTACCTGCGGGAGAAGGCCCGGCCGTCCACCGAGGCCGTGCGCGCCGGTGCCGCCACGGCGGCGGGCGACCCCCACGTGCTGCACCGGTACGGCCGCACGGCGACCCGGGTACGCGCGGCCGCCGCCCTGATGCGCGAGGCGGCCGCCGTCCTCGAGGAGGTCGGCCTGGTCCCGCCCGACGCCGGGGCGGCCGCCCGGGGCTCGCTGGCGGTGGCCGCCGCCAAGGCCTTCGCCAGTGAGGTGGCGGTCGAGACGGCGTCGGAGCTGTTCGCGATGTGCGGCACCAGCTCGACCGCGGCGAAGTACGACCTCGACCGGCACTGGCGCAACGCCCGGACGCACAGCGTGCACGACCCGCTGGACTGGAAGTACCACCACCTGGCGGCCTGGGAACTGGCCGGCGTGCGACCGCCGAACCACGGCCAGCTCTAGGAGGGGGTCTCCAGCCGGTAGGCGCCGAACACGATCGGGGTGCGGATCGTGAAGCCGAGGTGCTCGTAGAGCCGGATCGCGCCGGTGTTGTCGTCCGCCGCGTGCAGGAACGGGACGTCCCCGCGTGCCCGGATGACCGCGACCACCGCCCGGATCAGCCGCGCCGCCAGCCCGGCACCGCGGTGCGCCGGGTCGGTGCAGACCGCGCTGATCTCGGTGTATCCGTCCAGCCGCATCCGCTCACCGGCCAGCGCCACCAGCGCACCCCCGCGCCGGATGCCCAGGTAGGCGCCGAGCTCCGGGGTGCGCTTGCCGAACGGCCCCGGCCGGGTCCGCGCGACCAGGTCGAGGATCTCCGGCACGTCGGCGGCGGTCAGCACCAGCGCCTCCGGGTCCGTCGCGCCGCGCACGCCGGTGCCGACGAGCTGCACACCCGACGCCCCGCCGGCGTGGGTCCAGCCCGGCTGGCCGGTCAGTCCCGGCGCCGCGAGCAGCGGCTCGGCGCCGGGGCCGGACAGCTCGGCGAGGTCGCGCCAGGCGGCCGGGTCGGCCGGGTCGGCCAGCGCCGCGAACGGGCTGACGTCGGTGGGGTAGCGGGCGCTGCGGCCGTGCCGCTCGGCGAAGCCGGCCTGCGGGCCGGTCAGCGCGGCCCACGCCGGATTGTCCAGAATCTGCACTCCGCCGATTCTGCCCGGGGCGGCCCGCGCAGCCCAGCGAGATTCCGGTCACCGTGCGGCGGGGTGGCATCGGCGAGCCGAAGTCGATCGCGATCGGCCCACCGGTGATCATTCGGCTAGCCTGTGCTCATGGCGTCTTTCAATGACAGCATCATCGAGACCTTCCGGGCGAACGACGGCGTGGTCGGCGCGCCCTTCGAGGGCAAGACCCTCGTTCTGCTGCACCACATCGGACGGCGATCCGGCGAGGAGTTCGTCACCCCGCTGGTCGCGGCGCCCGACGCGGACGGGTACGTGCTCTGCGGCAGCCTCGGCGGCGCGCCGCAGGACCCGCAGTGGGTCGCGAACCTCGAGGCCGGCACCGGCCCGGCCACGATCGAGCTCGGCCCGGCCACCACCACCGCCGACTACGAGGTGGTCCGGCCCGGCGACCCGAGCTGGGAGGACACCTACGGGATCTGGCGCGAGTACTGGCCGGACGCCCGGGAGTACGAGAAGAAGACCGACCGTAAGTTCCCGGTCGTCCGGCTCAAGGTCGCTCCCTCCGCCTGATGAGCGATCCCATGACCGCCACCGCCAAGCCCCGGATCGCCGTCACCGGTGCCACCGGTCAGCTCGGCGGCCGGGTGGCCCGCCGCCTCGCGGCCCGGGGCACGGCGCAGCACCTGCTGGTCCGTGACCCGGCCCGCGCCCCGGAGCTGCCCGGCGCCACCGTCGCCCGGGCCGGTTTCGCCGACAGCGACGCCGTCCGGTACGCCCTCGACGGAGTACCGGTGGTGTTGATGGTCTCCGCCACGGAGAGCCGCGACCGGGTCGAGCTGCACCGGGCCTTCGTCGACGCCGCCGCTGCGGCCGGGGTCGGCCACCTGGTCTACGTGTCCTTCGCCGGCGCCGCGCCCGACGCGACCTTCACCCACGCGCGCGACCACTGGCACACCGAGCAGCACATCCGGGCCAGCGGGCTGGCCTTCACGTTCCTGCGGGACAACCTCTACGCCGACTTCCTGCCGGGCCTGGCCGGCGCGGACGGCGTCATCCGTGGCCCGGCCGGCGACGGGCGGGTGGCCGCCGTCGCCCAGGACGACATCGCCGAGGCCGCGACCGTGGTGCTCACCGACCCCGCGGCGCATGCCGGCCGCACGTACGACCTGACCGGGCCGGAGGCGCTCTCGCTGTACGAGATCGCCGCCCTGCTGTCGGCCACGTACGAGCCGGAGACCGTGGAGCAGGCGTACCGGTCCCGCGCCTCCTACGGCGCGGAGGACTGGCTGGTCGACGCGTGGGTCTCCACCTACACCGCCATCGCCGCCGGTGAGCTCGCCGCCGTCAGCGACGCGGTGCCGCGCCTCATCGGGCGTCCCGCCACCTCACTCGCGGAGCTACTGGCCCGGTAAACCGGTAGCGCCCGCCCCGCCGCCGTCCTACGGTGGCGGTGACCCACTCGGCTCAGGGAAAGGTATGGACATGCGAGGAACCGCTGTGTTCAGGCCGTCCATCCGTTCCCTGACCTCCGAGGATCTCCTTGCCCACGCTCAATCTCGGCATCCTGGCGCACGTCGACGCCGGTAAGACCAGCCTCACCGAGCGCCTGCTCTTCGCGCACGGCGCCGTCGCGGCGCTCGGCAGCGTCGACGCCGGCAGCACCACCACCGACAGCGGCGAGCTCGAACGCGAGCGGGGCATCACCATCCGCTCCGCGGTGGCCTCGTTTCCGCTCGGCGACCTGCGGGTCAACCTCATCGACACCCCCGGGCACCCCGACTTCATCGCCGAGGTGGAACGCGCCCTGGCCGTCCTCGACGGCGCGGTGCTGGTGCTCTCCGCCGTCGAGGGAGTGCAGGCGCAGACCCGGGTGCTGATGCGCTCGCTGCGCCGGCTGCGCATCCCCACGCTGATCTTCGTCAACAAGATCGACCGGATGGGCGCGCGCGGCGACGCCCTGCTCGCCGAGATCCGCGCGAAGCTCGGCGTCGACGCGGTGGCGATGAACGCCGTCCGGGAGGCCGGCACGCCCGCGGCCCGGACGGTGCCGCGGGCGTGGGAAACCGCCGCCGCGGAGACCCTGGCCGACCACGACGACGAGCTGCTGGCCCGGCTCGTCGACGACCGGCCCCCGCCCCCCGGCCAGGTCCGCGACCTGCTCGCCGCGCAGACCGGCGCGGGCCACGTCCACCCGCTGTTCTTCGGCTCGGCCACCAGCGGCGCGGGCACCGCGCCGCTGGCCGAGGGCATCGCCACGCTGCTGCGCCCCGGCCCGCCCACCGCGCCCGGCACCCAGGGGATGAGCCAACCTACGGCGGAGAACAGCAGGCAACCCCGGGGGCTGAGCCAACCCGCGGCGGAAAACAGAAAGCAACCCCGAGGGCTGGGCCAACCCGCGGCGGAAAACAGAAAGCAACCCCGAGGGCTGGGCCAACCCGCGGCGGAAAACAGGAAGCAACCCCGGGGGATGGTCTTCGCCGTCGAGCGCGGGGCCGGCGGCGAGAAGGTCGCCTACCTGCGGCTCTTCTCCGGCTCGGTGCGCGAGCGGCAGCGCGTCGTGCTGCACCGGGCGGAACCGGGCGGCGCGGCCCGGCAGATCCGGGGACGGATCACCACGCTCGAGGTGGTGGGCGGCGCGGAGACCGAGCTCACCGCCGGGGCCATCGGCCGGGTGCACGGCCTCAGCGGCGTCCGGGTCGGCGACCGGCTCGGCCCCGCCGACGAGCGCACCCCGGCGCCGCAGTTCTCCCCGCCGAGCCTGGAGTCCCTGGTCCGCCCCCGGGACCCGGCGCAGCGGATCCGGCTGCACGCCGCGCTGTCGGCGCTGGCCGACGAGGACCCGTTGATCCGGACCCGGGTGGTGGCCGGCGGCGACACCTCGGTGCTGCTCTACGGCGCGGTCCAGCGCGAGGTGCTGGCCGACCGGCTGGCCCGCGACTTCGGGCTGGCCGCCGAGTTCGGCGAGATCCGGCCCGTCTACTTCGAACGGGTGACCGGCGCCGGCGAGTGCGTGATCGCCTTCGACCCGCGCCGGTCCAACGACTTCTGGGCGACCGTCGGGCTGCGGGTCGAGCCGGGCCCGCCGGGTTCCGGGCTGCGCTACCGCCGCGACGTGCAGCCGGGCGCGGTGCCGCAGGCCTTCCACCGGGCGACCGAGGAGGCCGTCCGCCGGACCGTCGAGCAGGGACTGACCGGCTGGGAGGTGGTCGACTGCATGGTGACGGTCATCCGGGCCGGCTACAAGTCACCGGTGTCGACAGCCGCGGACTTCCGCGGCCTGACACCCGTCGTGCTGCTGCGGGCGCTGCGCGCGGCCGGCACCCGGGTGTACGAGCCGTGCCAGGCGTTCGAGGCCGAGGTGCCGGCCGGCGCGCTGAGCGCGGTGCTCGGCCGGCTGGCCGTGCTCGGCGCCGACGTCACCGGCTCGGCCGAGCGGGGGGAGTCCTGGGTCGTCACGGGCCTGCTGCCGGCCCGGCTGACGCACGAGCTGACCGGCGCGCTGCCCGGGCTCACCCACGGGGAGGGTGCGCTGTGGAGCCGCCCCGGAGCCGACCGTCTCCTGCGCGGGCCCGCCCCACGGCGGCCCCGGCTGGACGGCAACCCCCTGAACTACGAGGAATACCTGCGTTTCCTCAGCTCCCGGCTGCCGGTGTCGGCCCGGTGACGGCCCAGGCCTCGGTGCCGGTGGTGACCGTACGGTCGGTGTCGGCGGCCTCCTCGACGGCCAGCGCGATCAGGTGGTCCTGGGCGCCGTCGGCCAGCGGGTAGGGCGCCGGCCCGGCGCCGCGCACCCACGCGGCGGTGGCCTCCAGCAGCGTCGCGATGGCGATCTCCTCGTCGCTCCAGCGCCGGCCCTGGTACGGGTTGCGGTACAGCACCTCGCCGCCGTACGTGATGGTGTCCGTGTCGAAGCCGTCGAGGTCCAGGTCGTAGCCGGTCTGGCGGCGTACCAGGGGCGAACGCACCAGGGTGCGCGGCGCGCCCAGCCGGACCACCTCGTCGTCGCGCAGTTCGCCGTGGCTGCCGCGCACCAGCAGCCGCCGGAAGCGCAGCTGGTTGTGCCACTGGTTGGTGGTGAAGTCGTAGAGCCCGGACCGGCCGTCGCCGAAGTCCAGGGTGGCGATGGTCGTGGTGGCCGGCCGCGGCTCGGGGTCGTCGGTCCAGCCGGCCCGGGTCAGCGGGTTCACCAGCGGGGCGGTGGTGCGGCTCGCGCGCACGGTGACCGGGCCGCGCCCGGCGGCGAGCAGGCCCCGGATGAGCGCGACGGCGTGGTACCGGTGGGTGGAGGAGACCTGCACCTGGGTCGGGGTGCCGATCAGCCCGGCGCGCACGGCCGCCGCCCGGGCGGCGTGCGAGGGCATCAGCGGATACTGCTCGGCGACCTGGACCAGGCCGGAGCCGCCCACGGCCGCCCACAGCTCCCGCAGCCCGGCGGCGTCGGGGGCCGGCGGCGTCTCGGCCAGCACCGGCAGGCCGCGCTCCACGGCCTCGACGATCACCGATGGATTGACCTGCCAGGGCACCGCGGTCACCACGAAGTCCGGCGCGGTCTCCGCCACGCACTCGGCGAGCGAGGCGAAGGCCGGCACGGGCAGCTCGCGGGGGGAGCGGACCACCGCGCCGACGCACTCCACGCCCTCCAGGCCGGCGGAGAGCCGCCAGAACATCTCGGCGCGCCAGCCGGCGCCCACCACTGCGAAGGAGGTCATCCGGCGCACTTTATCCGGCCGCGGGACACTTGACCCGGCCCCTGGGGCAGGCGGCATGCTGGCCGCGTGACCGAGCTCCGTACCCCCGAGGCCGCGCGTGGCTGAGGACGCACCCGGCCTGCTGACCACCGGCGAGTTCGCCCGCCGGTCCCGGCTGTCGGTCAAGGCCCTGCGCCTGTACGACCGCAGCGGCCTGCTGCGCCCCGCCGAGGTGCACCCGGGCAACGGCTACCGCCGGTACGCCGAGCGCCAGCTCTACGCGGCCCGGCTGATCGTGCTGCTGCGCCGCCTGGACATGCCGCTGTCGCAGATCGCCGAGATCCTCGGCGCCGGCGGCGCGGACGCCGGAGCCGCGCTGGCCCGGTACTGGCAGGACGTGGAGCGGCGGCTGGCGGCCCAGCGCGACCTGGCCGACCGCCTCGTCCGCAGCCTCGCCGGCGAGGCCCGCGCGCCGGCCGGCGACTGGCCGGTCGCCACTCGCGAGGTACCGGCCCAGGCGGTCCTCACCGAGCAGCGGTATGTCACCTCGGGCGAGCTGCGGTGGATCCGCGAGGCCGGCGCCCGGCTCACCGAGGTGGCGGCGCGCCACGGCGGTCCGGCCGGGCCCCGGTTCGTGGTGTTCCACGGCGAGGTCACCGAGGACAGCGACGGACCGGTCGAGGTGTGCGTGCCCGTCCCGCCCGACGCCGCCGGCCTGGCCGGCAGCGCGGTCCGGCACGAGCCCGCGCACACCGAGGCGTACATCCCGGTGATCCGCGGCCACTTCGAGCCGCCGCAGATCCTGTCGATCTACGACGCCGCCCGCCGCTGGGTCCGCGAGCGGGGCCTGCTCGTCACGGCACCCCCGCGCGAGGTGTACGGCTACCCGGCCGACCCGGACCACGGCGCACCGGACGACCTGGTGTGTGACGTGGCAGTCCCGTACGCCTGAGCACAGCCGGGTTTGCCGCCCGAGCCGCCGGGCACATGCGGCTCCATGCGGCGCCGGCGTGCTGCTGATCCTGCTGCCGCTGGTGCAGGAGCGCGCCTGGCAGGGCCCGGCCAAGTGGCTGCTCCTGCTCGCCGGGCCGGCGCACCGACCGGGCCTTGTTGCCCTGACGAGGCCCGGTCTCTGCCCTTTTGTCCGGCGGATACCATCGCGCGATGCAGCCGACCTACGTAACCTTCGCCGAGAATCCGGCCTCGACCTCGAACGCCGTCCTGCGCATCGACCGCGGCGTCGCGAGCGGGGGATTTCTCACGCTGGACGCCGACGGCTCGGTGGAGCTGACGTTCGACGTGCCGGCGGCGGACGCCGGCGGGGAGGCCACCCTCGGGATCGTGGCGCTGGTGGCGAAGCTGGGCGCCGCGGTCGGCTTCGCGCCCCTCGACATCTCCGTCAACGACCGGTGCCTGGTGCACGACTGGCGCATCCCCGGCGGCGGTGACCTTCCCCAGCACATGGACTTCGTCATCCCCGCCGGCCGGCTGCGGCCGGGCGCCAACAAGCTCCGGCTGGCCAGCGCCGTCGACGCCGGCAGCATGCTCTGGATCTACCGGATCACCATCGACGCGGTGTTCGACCGGCGCCGGTCCGCGCGGGCCATCGACCGGCGCGCGGCCGAGGAGCCGGTGCTCCGGTACGAGACCGACCTCCTGCCGGCCGAGGACGACGACGCTGACTGGCAGCCCGGCCCGGCGGTGATCGCGTACGTGGACCGCGGCGAGCAGAGCCTGCTCGAACACCTCGCCTGGGCGGACACCTCCGGCGCGGAGTACGCGGTCACCTTCACCGCCGAACTGGACGAGATCTACGGCTGGTGCCGCCCGGCCGGCGCGCAGTCGCCGTACGAGTTCCGCGGCACGCTGACCGGGCGCTGGCGGGCCGATCACCCCGTCGCCGGCGTGGCGGGGCGCCGGTTCCGGACGGAGGAGGGGTGGGGCGGCGGCTGGCACGATTCCGACGGGATCACCTTCGCGGTCGGCGCCGAGTCGTTGCCCCCGGTCCGGGCGAGCTGGCGCGACAAGCGCGGCAACACCGGGACGGTCGCGTTCACCGGATCCGGCGAGGTCTTCCTCGGCACCTACCAGCGGGTGGGCGAGGGCGCCATCGGCTACCGCGGCTACTCGCCCGCACCGACCAAGGGCGAATGACAGCCCACGCCGGAGGGCTTGGATCGTTGGGCTGTCAGCGGCCCGGCTTGACGGTCACGGCCGTCGTTGCTCGTGGTTGACGACAGCCGCGAGCAGATCGCGTAGGTGACCGCGGTCCGCATCCAGCACGTCGAAGAGCGCGGCGGCCCTGGTGTGTGCCTTGGCGCCCAGCAGGTCGCGACGGCGCCGGCCCTCCTGGGTCAGCACGAGGTGCTTGACCCGCCGGTCGGCCGGGTCGGCCTGGCGGGTCACCAGGCCACGGCGCTCCAGTCCGTCGACGATCCCGGTCACGTTGGAGGCGTCGCAGCTGAGCAGGTCGGCGAGGTCGCGCATCGGTGCCGGGCCGCGCAGGTTGACCAGGGCGAGGGCCTGGGCGGGCGGTAGCTCCAGGTCCGCCGCGATCGCGTTGAACCCCTGCCGAAGCCGGCCCGCGACCTGGAAGACCAGGTCGGCCAGCTCAGTGGTCAGCTGGTCGGCGGCGGCAGGTGAGTTGGCGGCCTCTGCAGTCATGACTCAATGGTACGTGTCCTCGATAGTTGAGCTTCCCAAGTATATGTTAGGCTCGCGAAAGGTTGACATGCTCAACATTTGACTTCCTCAAGGAGATGTCATGGCTGTAGCGACGAATGCGGAGCAGGCAGCGCGCACGAGACGGTTCGGCAGAGCGGGCAACCGGCTGCTCGTGGTCGGCGGTGCGGTGCTCGCGACCGTCCTGGTGTGGGTGATCGGTGAGCCCCTGCTCGGCCACGACCTGGTCGTGGTCTCGCCCGGGCGGCCGGCTATGGATCTCGGCCTGGCTGAGCTCGCCTTCGTGGCGCTGGCGTCCAGCCTGCTCGGCTGGGCGGCGCTGGCCATCCTGGAGCGAAGCACCGCCCACGCCGTGGCCATCTGGACCGTCGCGGCACTCGTGATCCTGGCGGTTTCGTTCCTCCCGTTCGCCGGCGTGGAGACGTCCGGCGGGAGCAAGGTGGTGCTGGCGCTCACGCACGTCGCGGTCGCGGCCGTGCTCATCCCGGGCCTCCGGCGCACGAGTGCACGGCCCGCGCCGGGACGGTAGACCGGCTGATGGCGTCTCGGAAGTGCCACCACCCGAGCGCCGTGCGTCTAGCGCCTCTCGCACCACGTCCTCGGCTTCGCCGGCGCCCGGCTCTCGGATAATCTGCGCGTTGTGACTGCCTTCGATGGGAAGCCGGACCCGGAATACGCGAAGTACCCAGATCATGATCTCCACGATGTGCCGCTGGCGGTGTTGGAGGCTGGACGCGCATACATGCGGCTGGCTGCCAGCATGGGCGACGTCGCGGAGGACGATGCGGAGCCACTTGCCGATTCGGTGATCGGGGCCGCCCTACCCGTCATTCGCGAATGGATGCGTGCGGTGAATCGCTCACCGGGCGCGCCGGCGTAGCACGTCCAGGATGACGCTGTTGTCGAGGTGGCCCAACCCGTCGGCGACGGCCGACCGGTAGAGGGCTGCCACGGCGGTGGTGACCGGCAGATCGGCGCCTGAGTCCGCCGCGCTGGCGAGCCCGAAGCCGAGGTCCTTGACCAGGTAGTCGGCCGGTCCCGAGCCGTGAAAATCGCCGCCGACCAGGTGGTCGCGCTTCTGGATCAGCACTTCGGAGGCGGCGAGCCCGCCGCCGAGGACGTCCAGCAGCGCCTCGGGCGCGAGGCCGCCGCGCTCGCCCAGGACGACAGCCTCGGCGAGCGCGGCGAGCGTCCCGGCGACGACCAGCTGGTTGCAGGCCTTGGTCAGCGAGCCGGTGCCGACCGGGCCCATGTGCCGGACCGTACGGCCCATGGCGTCGAGGTAGGGCCGAAGCCTGCCGAAGTCACGCTCGTCCGAGCCGACCATGATGGAGAGGGTCGCGTCCGTCGCGCCGCGCCGGCCGCCACTGACCGGCGCGTCGATGACTGCCACCCCACGTGGTCGCAGTTCGCCGGCGAGCTCCCGGACGCCCACCGGCGAGACCGTGCCCATCACTACCAGCGTGTCCAGTCTGGTGCCGGCGCCGAGCAGCCCGTCGGGTGCCTCGAGGAGTTGGCGCACTTGTGGCAGGTCGGGGAGCATCGTGATGACCGTGCTCGCGGTCGCGCTGACGTCGGCCGGGCGGGCGACCACCCGTACCCCGGCGGCCGCGGCCCGGACCCCCGCGGCCGCGCTGCGGTTCCAGGCCACCGTGTCGATGCCGGCCCGGGCCAGGTTGACCGCCATCGGCAGGCCCATCGCGCCGAGGCCGGCGAAGCCCACGGTCGCCGGGCCGTTCGCGGTGCTCATCGGGGAGCCGTCAGCCCGGCGAGGCGCCGCTGGAAGCCCGGCCGGTCGAGCACGTCCCGGTTGACGACGTACCGGGGCGCCTGCCCGGCGAGGACGTCGAGCACCGCCCGGACGGCGCTGTCGCCGTTGCCGGTGGCCATCTCGTCGGTCCAGGACAGCGCGTGCGGGCTCAGGATCGTGTTGTCCAGCCCGAGCAACGGGTTGTCGGCCGCGGGTGGTTCGGTCTCGAAGACGTCCAGGCCGGCGCCCGCCAGCCGGCCGGACCGCAACGCGGCGGCGAGGGCGGTCTCGTCGACGATCGGCCCTCGGGCGACGTTGACCAGCACCGCGGACGGTCGCATGAGCGCCAGCCGGCGGGCGTTGATCAGATGCCGGGTCTCGGGGGTGAGCGCGGCCATGACGATGACCGCGTCCGCCTGGGCCAGCAGCGGGTCCAGGTCGGCGAGGCGGACCCCGCATTCGCGGGCCGACTCCGGCGTCCGGTACGGGTCGTAGGCCACCACGTCCACCTGGAACGGGCGGAGCAGCCCGACGAGATCCGTGGCGGTGTTGCCGAGCCCGATCAGCCCGACGCACCGGCCGGTGAGTCCGCGGCCCATCCAGGCGGTCTTCTCCTGCCACCGGTCCTGGCGCACCATCCGGTCCTTGACCACCACGTGGTGCAGCACGCTGAGCAGCAGGGTCAGCGCGGCGGTGCTCACCGGTCGCCGGGCACCGTCCGGCGTGATGGTCACCGCCGTGTCGTGTGCGGTGCACGCGGCCAGGTCGACGCTGTCGTAGCCGACGCCGAAGCGCGCGAACACCGCCGGGCCCGGGATCGCCGGGTCGAACGTGCGCCGGGTGATGGCGGGCGCGGCGAAGATGACTCCGTCGAGGCCGGCGAGGTCCGCGGCGATCAGTTCGTCGGTGTCGCGGTCGAGGTAACTCCATCGGACGCCGGCCTCGTCGAGTGCGTGGAGCCCGATGTCGCCCCAGAGGTTGCGCCCGTCGGCGCCGAGAAAGTCCCGGCTGACGCCGACCTGGAACGGTGTCATGGGCGAGCCTTCCTGCAGTCGATGCTGGTGGGGTAGCTAGAGGATCGCGATCGGGTTGACCGGTGAGCCGGTGCCGCCGGGGATGTTGAGCGGGGCCACCACGAGCAGGAACTCGTAGCGGCCGGCCTCCGCGCATGCGGCGGAGAGCGCTTCGAGGTCGAGGTTGTCCAGCAGGGGCACGCCCATCGCGGTGATCGCGAGGATGTGGATGGGTGAGTGCACGCCGGGCACAGGCGAGGGGCGTACGTCGCTGTCGCCGTCGCCGCCGAGCAGCGCGATGCCCCGCTCGGCGAGGAGCGGCATGGCGTCGACATGCAGGCCGGCGCTCGCGGCGGACGGGTCCCAGGCGCCGACCCGGCGCCGCCGCAGGAAGTGCCCGGACCGCAGCAGGAGCGCGTCGCCCCGCTCGAGCCGTACGCCGAGCCGCTGCTCGGCGGCCAGCAGGTCGTCGGCGTGCACCGCCTGCCCCGGCTCCAGCCAGTCGACGCCGTGCTCTATCGGGATGTCCAGCAGCACGCCCCGGGTGACGATCGGCCCGAGTTGGTCGACGGAGCCGAACCGGGCGCCGCCCGAGCCGATCACCTCCCGCGCGTTCCGGCCGTCGAAGAGCTGGCCGCGGTACGCGATGTGGGACAGCGCGTCGAGGTGGCTGACGGCCTTGCCGTGGTAGTCGACCGCGATGAAATCCTTGTGGGTGGACGGTTCGGGGGGCTCCGCGTCGCCGAGGTCGGACATGTAGTGCAGGGCGGGTTTGGCGTTGTCGGGCCCGGCCACGGTGTTCCACGGCAGCGCCATCGGGACGACCACGCCGCTGCGGACCAGGCCGGCGGCCGTCGCCGTGCCCGCCGGGGTGAGCTGGTTGGCGGCGCCCAGTTCGGGGCGGTCCCAACGCCCCCCAGGCCTGCACCCGGGCGAAGATCTCGTCGAATTCCGCCGGCGACACCGCCGGGCCGTTGCCGGGCGGTGCGGCGGTCCGGGCTTCGGACCCGTCGCTGTCGGCCATCTCTGCTCCTGTCCGTTCGGCGTGACGGCGCGACCGTCCGCGTGGACCATGCGTTACCGTCGCCACGTTCTCGCGATGGCGCGGAACCCGGGCGGGCGGTGCGTCGGCGGAACCGAACGCCACCGCATCATGACCAATATTCTGTACTATGGTCAGTATCATGGACGGAGCACAGTTGTGAGCGCAAGCGATTCGGGAAGTCTGGTGCCCGCGATCATCCGTGCGGCGGCCATCCTCGACACGCTCGCCGCGGCCGAGGGCGAGCGGCTCTCGGTCAGCGCCATCGCGCGCAGCCTCGCGCTGCCGAAGTCGTCGACGGCCAACCTGTGCGCGTCGCTGGAGGAGACCGGGCTGATCACCCGGGACGGTCACGGCTACGCGCTCGGTCGCAAGCTGGCCGAGCTGGGCGGGCGCTACCTGTCGACGGTCGACCAGATCAGGGACTTCTACGAGCTCTGCCGGCGCGCGCCCCTGCTCTCCCGCGAGACGGTGCGGGTGGCCGTGCTCGACGGCCTGGACGTGCTCTATCTGGCCCGGTACGACGGCACCCAGCCGCTGCGGCTCACCGCCAGCATCGGCGACCGGTTTCCCGCCACCTGTACGGCCACCGGCAAGGCGATCCTGTCCACGCTGCCGCCGGCCGTCGTCTCCGACCGGTTGCGCGGCGGCCAGGCGCTGCCCGCGCTCACCGAGCGTTCGATCACCACGGTGCCGGGGCTGCTGGCGGAGCTGGCCGCCACCCGCGAGCGCGGCTATGCCGTCGACGACGAGGAGGCGACGATCGGCGTGGTGTGCCTCGCCGTGCCGGTGGCCGGCTTCCGCACCGAGTCGGCGCCGTTCGCGATCAGCGTGACCGCGCTCAAGGCCCGCCTCGACGACGAGCTGCGTGAGGGACTGCTGGCCGAGCTGCGCGGGGTCGCGGCCGGCATGGAAAACCCGCTGCAGCCGGGCGCACAAAGGGTAAACGCCGCAAAGTAGCCCAGCGGGCCGCCTCGATCGGTAATCTTCCGGCAACAAGTTTGCCTCGTGGTCTTGACCAATATTCTGTTCATCGAACAGCATGTTGAACAGACCGGACGAGATGCGCCGGCTGATGGTCCGGTGGAGGTGCCGTGGGCGGCTTGAAGTCACGTGGCGACGCGTCCCCCGCTGAGGCGGCGGGGCACGACCAGATACTGCTGCGTATCCGGGGGTTGGGGAAGCGCTTCGGCGCCACCCTCGCGCTCGACAAGGTCGATCTCGACCTGCGCGGCGGCGAGATCCTGGCGCTGCTCGGCCAGAACGGCGCCGGCAAGTCGACGCTCATCAAGATCTTGGCGGGGGTCTACCGCGCCGACGAGGGCGCGGTCGAGGTCGGCGGGGCGCCGCTGGGCAGCGACTCCGCCCGGCGCGGGGTCTCCTTCATCCATCAGGACCTCGGCCTCGTGGAGTGGATGTCCGTCGCCGAGAACGTCGCGCTGGGCACCGGCTACTCCCGCCGGGCCGGTCTGATCTCCTGGCGCGCCGCCCGGGAACGCTGCGTGCGGGCGCTGGCCACGGTCGGGCGGGACCTGGATCCCGACGCCCGGATCATCGACCTGAGCCGGGCCGACCGTTCGCTGGTCGCGATCGCCCGGGCGCTGGCGACCGAGGCCGCCGTCATCGTGCTGGACGAGCCCACCGCGAGCCTGCCCGCGGCCGACTGCGCCCGGCTCTTCACGGTGCTGCGCACGCTGCGGGACGCCGGGCACGGCATCGTGTACGTCAGCCACCGGCTGGACGAGGTCTACGAGGTGGCCGACAGCGTCGCGGTGCTGCGCGACGGTCGCCTGGTCGCCCGGGGCGCCCTCGCCGACCACTCGCCGAGCCGGCTCGTCGCCGACATCGTCGGGCACGAGCCGGTCAGCTATCGCGCCGCCACGGACCCGGTGGGCGACGTCGTGCTGCGGCTCGACGACCTGTGCGTCCCGGGCGCCGGACCGGTGCACCTGGAGGTCCGCGCCGGCGAGGTGCTGGGCATGGTCGGCCTCACCAACGCCGGCCACCTCGAGGTGGGGCGGGCGCTGGCCGGGGCGCACCCGATCACGGCCGGGCAGGCGCGGCTCGACGGCACCGGCTACCACCCGCGTTCGGTCGCCGACGCCGTGGCCGCGGGGGTCGCGCTGGTGACCAGCAACCGGCAGGAGGAGGGCTGCGCGCTCGAACTCACCGTGCGCGAGAACTTCCTGATCAATCCGCGTTCCCGCGGCCTGCGCCCGGCCACCTGGATGCGGCCGTCGCGGGAACGCGCCGAGGCGGACGCGCTGGTGCGGCGCTTCAACGTGCGGCCGGCGAACGGCGAGGCACCGATCGCCACCCTCTCCGGTGGCAACCAACAGAAGGTCATGATCGGCCGCTGGCTCGGACTGAGCCGCCGGCTGGTGATCCTGGAAGAGCCGACGGCCGGCGTGGACGTGGGCGCGAAGGCGGAGATCTACCGCCTGCTCGACGACGCGCTGCGCGCGGGGCTCGCGGTCCTGCTCATCTCCACCGACTTCGAGGAAGTAGCCAACGTGTGCCGTCGAGCCCTGGTGTTCGTCCGAGGCGCGGTGACCACCGAACTGTCCGGTGGCGCGCTGACCGTGACCGAGTTGACCTCCGCCGCCTCGGCGGCGCCCACCACGACCGGATCGGCGGCGGCCTGATGGCGAGTGACGCCGTGCGCCCGGCCGGCGGGCGCCACCTCGGTCAGTTGGTCGGCCCGTACGGCCTGCTCGTGCTCGCCGTGGCGCTGTTCGTGGTCTTCTCGCTGATCCTGCCCGGCACGTTCCCCACCCTGACCAACATCACCTCGATCCTGTCGAACCAGGCCATCCCGGCGATGCTCGCGCTCGGCGCGATGATCCCCATCGTCACCGGCAAATTCGACCTCTCCATGGGGTACGGCCTCGGCCTCGCCCACGTCATGACGATGCAGCTCGTGGTCAACGGCGGCTGGCCGTGGCCGCTCGCCTGCCTGACGGTGATCGCCGGGGCAGGCCTGGTCGGCGCGGTCAACGGGGCCCTGGTCGAGTTCGCCCAGATCGACTCGTTCATCGCCACCCTCGGCACCGGCAGCGTGCTGTACGCGGTGACCGGCTGGGTGACCGGCGGCGCCCGGATCGTGCCGGGCCCGACCGGGCTCCCGCCGTCCTTCACCGACCTCTACGACTCGAAGTTCCTGGGTCTGCCGGTCGCCGCGACCTACGTGGTCCTCGTGACCGTGGTGCTCTGGGTGCTGCTGGAGCGGCTTCCCTTCGGCCGCTACCTGTACGTCATCGGCTCGAACACCCGGGCGGCGAACCTGGTCGGCATCCCGACCCGCCGGTACGTCATCCTCGCCTTCGTCGGCTCCGCCGCGGTCACCGGCGTGGCCGGGGTGCTGCTCGCGGCGCAGCAGCAGATCGGCAACCCCAGCGTCGGCCTGGACTACCTGCTGCCGGCCTTCGTCGGCGCGCTCCTCGGCTCGACCGCCATCCGGCCGGGCCGGGCGAACGCGATCGGCACGCTGGTGGCCGTGACCATCCTGGCGATCGGGCTGTCCGGGATCGGCCAGCTCGGCGCGCAGTTCTGGGTCACCCCGCTGTTCAACGGCGTGACGCTGGTCGTGGCCGTCGGCCTCGCCGGCTACTCCGCCCGGCGTCGCCTGCGGGCCGGCGCCGCCGCCACCCGTGCCTCAACGCCGCCCGCACCGGCGAGCGACACCCCCGTCTCCACCCCGTCGATACCGGCCTGAGCACCGAACTCCGCCGGTCCTTCCACCGCACTGCCTTCTCGCCCTCGACAAAGGGAGCCACCATGCCCATTTCCCGACACCGAGCCGCACCCGCGGCCGTGCTGGCGGTCGCGTTGACGATCACCGGCTGTTCCCGCGGTTCGACCAGTTCCGCCGACGCCGCCACCACGGCCGCGACCGGCGCGAGCGGCTGCCCCGACGCCTTCACGGCGGCGAAGGCCGCGGTCCAGCAGGCCGAGGATCCCAACGCGGCGTGGACCGGCCCGACCACCGGGCCGAAAGCCACCGCCGGCAAGACGATCGTGTACGTGGCGCAGACGATGACCAACCCGGGCGTGGCCGGCGTGGCCACGGGCGTCCAGGAGGCCGGTAAGACGATCGGCTGGACCGTTCGGGTGGTCGACGGCCAGGGCACCCCGGCCGGCATCCAGGCCGCCTTCAGCCAGGCCATCGCGCTCAAACCCGCCGGCATCGTGATCGGCGGCTTCGACCCGAACTCGACGGCACAGCAGCTGAAGCAGGCCAACGACGCGGGCATCCCGCTGATCGGCTGGCACGCGGTCGGCACGCCCGGGCCGAGCGCGACCCCGAAGCTGTTCTCCAACGTCACCACCAAGGTGGAGGATGTCGCGAAGATCAGCGCGGACTGGATCATCGCGCAGTCCAACGGCACCGCCGGCGCCGTCATCTTCACCGACTCCTCGATCCCGTTCGCCGAGAACAAGTCCCAGATGATCAAGAAGCAGCTGGAGACCTGCGCGACCGTCAAGGTGCTCTCGTACGAGAACATCCCGATCCCGGACACCAGCACGCGCACGCCGCAGCAGGTCTCCTCGCTGCTGTCCCGCTTCGGCGACAAATGGACCCACTCGGTGGCGATCAACGACCTGTACTTCGCCGACGCGGCCGCGGCGCTGCGGGCCGGCGGCAAGGACGGTGCCGGCGCGCCGCTGAACATCGGTGCCGGCGATGGCGACCCGTCGGCCTTCCAGCGGATCCGCGACAAGCAGTACCAGGCGGCGACCGTCCCGGAGCCGCTGGCCGAGCAGGGCTGGCAGATCGTCGACGAGTTCAACCGCGCCTTCGCCGGGGAACCGGCCAGCGGATACGTCGCGCCGGCGCACCTGACCACGGCCGCCAACGTCGGCACCTCCGCCTCCTGGGACCCGGCGGGTTACCGGGACGCGTACAAGTCCATCTGGGGGAAGTGACCAGTGCCTTCCTCGACCATGCCGGCCCTCGTGTGGCACGGCGGTAGCTCGATCGCGGTCGACCAGGTGGCCCGGCCGGACCAGCGGAGCGGACGGGCCCTGCTCGACGTCGCGTACGCCGGCATCTGCGGCACCGATCTGCACATCTGCGCGGGCGAACACCCGCGCGCCAGGCCCGGCCTGGTCCTCGGGCACGAGATCGTCGGGCGGCTCGCCGAGCCGTCCGGCGACCTGGCCGCCGGCGCGCCGGTCTTCGTCAATCCGCTGCTGTCCTGCGGGGTCTGCCCGCCCTGCGGGCGAGGGCTGGCGCACATCTGCGATCGGCTCGGGCTGGTCGGCATCGACGGGCCGGGCGGCATCGCCGGCCAGGTCTCGGTGCCGGTGGCCGGGCTGGTGCCGTTGCCGGCGGAGGTCGACCTGCGGCGAGCGGCGATGATCGAGCCCTTCGCCGTCGGGGTGCGGGCCGTTCGCCGCTCCGGGCTGCGCCTCGGCGAGGCCGTGCACGTCATCGGCGCGGGGCCGATCGGCCTGGTCGTGGCGATGTGCGCGCGGCAGGCCGGCGCCGGGCGGATCACCGTCGGTGAGCCCGTGGCGCGGCGGGCGCGCACCGCGGCCGACCTCGGCTTTGAGGTCATCGACGCCGACGCGGCGGCACGCGTCGCACCGGTCGTGTTCGACTGCACCGGGCATCCGTCGGTGGCGCCGGGCGTGACCCGGTTCGTCGCGACCGGCGGCACCCTGGTCACCACCGGCGTGTACCCCGGCGTGGTCGGCGTCGACCTGCAGGATGTGCTCTTCCGGGAGCTGACCGTGCTGGGCACCAGGGTCTACACGCCAGACGACGTCGCGGTCGCCGTCAGCCTGGTCACCGGCGGCGCCATCGATCCCGACCCGCTGGTCACCGCGGTGGTCCCGCTGCGGGAGGCGGTCGGCGCGGTGACCCGGTTGCGGGCCGGCACCGAGCTCAAGGTACTCATCGCCGGCGGCGCCGAGTGAGAGCGCTCGTGAAGACCGCCAAGGGCCGGGGGCACGTCACCCTGGCCACCGACTGGCCGGCGCCGAGCCCCGAGCCGGGGTGGGTGGTCATCGACGTGATCGCCTGCGGGATCTGCGGCACCGACCTGCACATCGTCGACGACGAGCACAAGAACTGGCCTCCGGTCGTGCTCGGCCACGAGTACGTCGGGCGGATCGTGGAACTCGGACCGGACGTCAGCGGCTGGGCCGTCGGCGATCGGGTCGTCTGCGAGCAGCACACCCTCGCCTGCGGCCGATGTGACGCTTGCCGGCGCGGCGCCATCCATCTCTGCGCGCACAAGCGCTCGCCGGGCTGGGGGATCAATGGCGCGTTCGCCGATCAGGTGGCGCTCCCGGCGAACCTGCTGCACCGGGTGCCGGACGGGGTGGCCGACCTGGCCGCCGTCCTGACCGAGCCCAGCGCGATCTGCCTGACCGGCCTCGACCGGCTCGGCCTGCGGGCGGGCGAACGGGTGGCGGTCATCGGACCCGGGCCGATCGGGATCGTCTCGGCGCTGCTGGCCCGGCGGGCCGGCGCCGCCGAGGTGCTGGTGCTGGGCCGCTCGTCCAGCGCCGACCGGCTCGATCTGGCTCGCGAGCTGGGATTTCCCACCGTGACCACCGACCGCGAGGACGTCTTGGCCGTTGTCGCGGCGGTGACCGGCGGGGTCGGCGTGGACGCCGTCGTGGAGAGTTCGGGCGCTGCCGAGGCCCTGACCACGGCGATCCGGATCAGCCGCAGCCTCGGCCGCGTCGTCTGCCTCGGCATCGGCGGGCACGGACCCGGCCTCGTGGCGCTGGACGAGGCGGTGTCCCGGTCGCTGACCGTGCACTTCAGCCTGTCCAGCGAGTACTCCACCTGGGACCGGGCCCTGCGGCTGATGGCCGCCGGGTACGACCCGGAGCCGCTGACCAGGTCGTATCCGCTGGAGGACTGGGCGGACGCGTTCGCCGACGTCGCCGCGCGGCGGGTCGTGAAGGCAGTGATCATGCCGGGGTGGTCGCGATGACGACCGTGTCGGTCTGCGTGCCGCTGTCCCTGGATCCCACCGCCGCGATCACGGCCGCCGCCGCCCGGGCCGGCACGACGGTCGAGGTGCGCTACGAGCCGTCGCTGGTCCCGCCGCAGCGCTTTCCCGCCGACCACGCCGGTGATCCCGGCTGGCGGCGGTCGGCCGACACCACCGCCCGGTGGAACCGGTTGCTCGCCGGGACGGACATCTCCCTCGGCGTGCCCGGCGACGCCCCGGCCGGCCTGCTCGCGCTGGTCTCCACCGCGCCGACGGTTGCCTGGGTGCAGGGGACCGCGGCGGGGGCCGGCGAACAGGCCCGCCGGGCCGGCCTCGCCGCCGAGATCGCCGCTCGGCTGGTGGTCACCTCGGCGGCCGGCGTCCACGCCACGCCGCTGGCGGAGTTCGCGGTCTTCGGCCTGCTGGCGTTCGCCAAGGACCTCGACCGGCTGCTGCGCCAGCAACGGGCCGCGCAGTGGCCCGGCCGCTGGCCGATGCGGCAACTGCGCGGCAGCCGGGTGTTGCTGCTGGGACTCGGTGGCGTGGGCCGTGAGGTGGCCCGGCTGTGCGCCGCGTTCGGGGCGGAGGTGACCGGGGTCCGGCGCAATCCCGGCGGTCCCGCGGTCCCCGGGGTCGACCGGACCATCGGGCTCGCCGACCTCGACGCCGCGCTACCCGGCAGTGACGCCATCATCGTGACGCTACCCGGCACCCCGGAGACCGTCGGCCTGCTGAACGCGGACCGCTTGGCCCGGCTCCCGTCGCACGCGATCCTGGTCAACGTCGGGCGCGGCACCGTCGTGGACACCGGCGCGTTGGTCGCCGCCCTGGACGCCGGCCGGCTGCGCGGTGCCGTCCTCGACGTCACCGAGCCGGAGCCGTTGCCCGCCGCCTCGCCGCTGTGGCAGCGCGACGACGTGCTGATCAGCCCGCACACCGCCGCGCTCGGCACGGACGAGGACGACCGGCTGGTGGAATTGTTCGCCGACAACCTCTACCGCTGGCTGACCGGTCAGCCGTTGCGCAACGTGGTCGATCTCGCCGTGGGCTACTGACGTGCCGGGTATCGAACGCGTCTTTCTGCTCGGCCTCATGGGTGCCGGCAAGTCCACCGTGGGGGGTGCGCTGGCCGGGCTGCTCGGCTGGCCGTACCTGGACAACGATCTGTTGTTGCGCCGGCGCACGGGCATCGACACCGTCGGTCTCGCGGCGCTGGGCCGCGGCGCCCTGCACCTGCAGGAGTCGCGCCAACTGCACGCCCTGCTCGACGTCGCGCCGCCGTATGTGGCCGGCATCGCGGCGAGCGTCGCCGAGCGCCCGGACGACCTCGCGGTGCTTCGCGCCGCCGGGCTGGCGGTGTATCTGCGGGCCCGGCCCGCCACCCTGGCCGGCCGGATCGGGCCCGGCGAAGGCCGGCCCTGGCTCGACGCCGAGCCACGGGTCGTCCTGGGCCGGATGTTCCGGACCCGCGACGCCACGCTGTGCCTGGCGGACCTCGTGGTGGACACCGATGAGCGGGACCCGGCGGACGTTGCGGCCGGCATCCTGCCGCTGCTGGCCCGGGGAGCGGGGGACTGACGCCAGGACAGCGCGCCGTCTGCTGACAGCAGATCTCTTTGGGGTGTCGGCGTTTCCGGGTCGATCGTGGAGGCCGGAACGCCGACAACGAGGAGAGGTAGAGCATGCGACTCGCGAATGGGCTCAGCCCCTGGACCGCGGGGTCCATCGATGACCAGGTGGCCGCGCGGCTGCTGCACCAGCGGATCATCGTGCTGGGAAGTGAGGTCGACGACCCGGTGGCGAACCGGCTGTGCGGGCAGCTTCTGCTGCTCTCCGCCGAGGATCCGCGCGGCACGATCAGCCTCTACATCAACTCGCCGGGTGGGTCGGTGAGCGCCGGGCTGGCCATCTACGACACGATGCGGCTGATCCCGAACGACGTCAGCACCCTCGCGCTCGGTCTGGCCGGGAGCATGGGCCAGTTCCTGCTCACCGCGGGCACACCGGGCAAGCGCTTCAGCCTCCCGCACGCGCAGGTCCTCATGCACCAGGGGTCCGCCGGCTTCGGCGGCACCGCCGCGGACGTGGAGATCTACGCCGAGCAACTGGAACGGATCGGCACCACCCTGCTCCGGCTCACCGCCGAACACACTGGGCAAAGCATCGCGACCGTCGAGCGCGACAGCCGGCGGGACCGGTGGTTCACCGCCGAACAGGCCCGGGAGTACGGGCTGATCGACCACATTCTGGGCAGCGTCGACGACGTGCGCCCCATGGTCCAGCACCTGCCGATAGGGCTGAGCGCATGAGTCAGTACACGATTCCGACCGTGGTGGAGAAGACGCCGAATGGCGAGCGCGCCTACGACATCTACTCCCGGCTGCTCTCCGACCGCATCATCTTCCTCGGCACCGAGATCGACGACGGTGTCGCGAACGTGGTGATCGCCCAGCTGCTGCACCTGGAGTCGGCCGGCGAGCAGGAGATCGCGCTGTACATCAACTCGCCGGGCGGCTCGTTCAGCGCGCTCACCGCCATCTACGACACCATGAACTTCGTCCGCTGTGACATCACGACGTTCTGCGTCGGGCAGGCGTCGTCCGCGGCGGCGGCTCTGCTGGCGGCCGGCACCCGGGGCAGGCGCGCGGTGCTGCGGCACGCCAAGGTGACCCTGCACCAGCCGTCGAGCCAGGCCCGCGGCACACTGCCCGACCTGGCGGTCGAGGCGAAGGAGGTGGCGAAGGTGCGGGCCGAGATGGACCGGATCCTCGCCGACCACACCGGCCACTCGACCGCGAAGATCCGGGAGGACACCGACCGCAGCATGGCGCTGAACGCGGCGGAGGCGGTCGCCTACGGCCTGGCCGACCAGGTGATCACCACCCGCCCGTCCCGCACGTACCGCCTGAGCGCGTAACACGCGGGCCGCACCCTGCGGATCAGGCGGCGAGCAGCACGACGTCGCCGCTACGCGTGGGCTGGGCCGGGGCGTGGGCCGCCCGGCGCACCCGGGCGGGGTCGAGCTGCAGCACCGTGGCGCGGCCGGCGGTGAGGTCCTGCCGCACCTCGGCGAGCATGTCCGCCAGATCGATACGCAGCGCGTCGCAGACCGCCGCCAGGATCTCCGAGCTGGGCTCCTTGCGGCCGCGCTCGACCTCGGAGAGGTACTGCACTGAGACACTCGCGTCGCGGGCCACCTCGGCGAGGGTGCGGCGCTGCTCCTGCCGCCGACGGCGCAGAACCTCGCCGACCACCGTGCGCAGCAACGGCCGGGAACGACGATCGGTGTGCCGGAAGTCCACCATGGGCTCACCATAAGCCGGGACCTCGCCACCGCGAGGTCCCGGCGGTTAAGCCAGGAGCGAAGCGGCGGCGTGTATTGCTCCTCGAGCACCGTGCGTCACCGCCGACGAAGAGCGCCAGTGTCCTCAGCGCGGCAGATCCGGATTGGCGGCCGGCTCAGGGGTCGGTGTCACCAGAGGTCGAGCTGTCCGGGAATCTCATCGGTGATGCGGTCAGGAAGTTGCCACAGGCGCACGGTGGAGTTCGGCCCTCGAGTAAGCCAACGACCCTGGCCGTCGGTCGCCGCGATGGCGTTCTGGGTCATGTCGACGCCGTAGTCGATGTTTGCCTGCCAACGCAAGCTCCGGGTGGACAGCAACAGATGGTCCTCAAAGTCCTCGTCGTCGGTGTTGACGGCCACGAGGACGAGATCGTCGCTGATCAGCGCTCCTGCCTCCATGAGGCGGTAGTCACTGTGTGCATCGTATGCCGGAATCTCCGTAGGACCACTGGCGACGACGATCGTGCAGGTGGATACGTCACGGATGGAGATCTCCGGTACATCACCGTGAGGTAGTGCCAGATACCGATCACCGGTGGAGGTGAAGCCGTTCACGAACCCGCCGCAAAGATCGCGGCCCTGGATCCGTCCATCGACCAACCAGGCCAGGTAACTCAGCGGGGCATCCTGCCCCATGGCGAGGTGCATGCCGACCCGCCTGCCGTCGGGGTGGGGAACGAAGTACGCCGCACCGACCGAGGACCCCAGCTGGACGCGGTCAAGCTCTGCACCGGTGACCGCGTCGTAGGCGACCAACTCGTCATCGACCGGCAGGTATACCCACAGAACTCCTTGAATATCGAGATAGCAGTTCGGCGTGCAGGGTAGACCGGCGGAGGGGATCGAATGTTCACGTCGCCACAGCACCCGGCCGCGCTGATCACAGACCACAAGTTCGTCCATGGTCACCGCGGCTAGATGCCGCTGGCTGACAGCAGCCATGAGCCGCCGCGCCGACACCGGCGCCACTATGCGTGCGACAACGCGAAGACCGGTGTCAAGAACCGTTACCGACGACTCCGACGGATGAGTCACCATCCACCCGACTCCAGCGACCCGGCTGACCCACCCCACCGGCGGAAGAGAAACCTCGGCGATCATGACAGGACGCATCGCCGCAGAATAGCGCCGCTGTCACTCATGGATGCCACACCCGCGCCGCCAACCAGACCGGACCCTGTGATCATTCATCCGCTCATCGGCCATGTCCAGGAGGCGGCCGAGCGCTGACCGACCACCGAGTGTGGCGGCATGCGGTCGACCAGCGCGCGATCGGCGGCAGATCATCGCAGTCGATCGCGCGTTATGCCAGAGCCTTGAACACCGAGGGCTACGTTTGATTTGTTCCTCGCACAGGCGAGTTAACGAGCCAAATTTCCATTCAAGGGGTGTGAGCCATGCCCGGGGTTTGCGCGGCAACGGCGACGATCTCGAACTTGACACAACAGAGTAGGTCGCATGGTGAACGGGATCGACCCGTCATGCAGCTACCAAACGCAATTCATTGCATTGCAGCTCACCGGTTCCGGCGCGGCACTCGGCTTTTCGTTGCTCCGGCTGCCTTCGGCTCGCCCGGGCCTTTCTCGATGCTGTCAGCATTCTTGGCTTGAAGCGGGAATTGGCGGACGGAATGTCGACCAAGAATATATTCGCGAGCGCCGCGCGTGGGGAGCGCATACAGGTGAATGATGGCTGCGACGGTGCCCGGCACTACGGCCACGAGCAAAGCGACGACATTGATCCAGCTCGGCGCATCTCCGTCACCCGTGTTCTTCATTATTGCATCCATGGATAGCCCTCCCACGATGGTGCACACGAGCGTGGAGACAGCCGCGGCCCTTACTGATCTCATTCCGTTGGGCCGAATGCTTCGCCGCGACACGGCCACTGCCACAAAGGCTGCGGCGGCGAGTGCGATATGGACAATGAGGGCAACACCCACCCAGTCAGGAATTTCCTCAGGGGTAAGGATCCGTACCCGGAAGTCGTGCGCAGTCGCGGACAAGTCGATGATGACAAACCCCGCAACGATGAACCCGATCGTGGTTGTGAACCGGTTGACCGCGTCCTCAACGTCGCCTCGCGCAATGACCAGCCATGACAGCCCGCCGAAAATCCCCAGCACGCCGACGCCCAAGCCGTCGGCGGCGACCATGAGCAGCCGCCAGGCTTGGCGACAGTCCTGTAAGCCTGCAATCAGCGAGAATAAGTAGGCGGCGTAGGTGAGCGAAAACAGGGAGGCCAAAAATTGGATGAGCGCAAATGTGCGATTCGGCCTTCGTGGCGACGTGCTGAGCAACACCACCGTTACCGTGAGAACGAGAGCGGCGAGGGTTCCCGCAAGCTGTGAGTGGGATGCACCCGAATCAATGGGATTCCACTGGTATTGTTCGCATGAATCTGCGAGCGTCATTCAGTGAATACTACGTTAGCCATTCCATGGCGGTCTCCTTATGTCGGTCAAGTCCCTGGACGTGGTGTATTGGGTGATCTTCCGATTTGATCTTGGTTAGAGGAGGGGTTGACCGGGTTCGCCGGTGATGGGTTCACCGGTGGCGGGTTGCCATTGGTCGATGTCGTCGGGCCAGGGTGCGGGCCGGGCTTGGTCGTCCCACCAGCCGGTTTCGATGTTGTCGTTGATCAGGGCGGTGTTGAGGGCGGCGCGTTCGGCCGGGTCGGGAATGGCGTGCTCGCCGGTCGGGTGGGTCATGCTGCGGTCTCCAGTTGTAGGTCCTCGGTGGTCGCGGTGGACACGATGGTGGTGGGTGTGGTGCGGGCGCGGTCGAGCACGTCGAGAGCGAAGTAGCGGCGCCCTTCGGTCCATTCGTCGTGTTGTTCGGCCAGGACGGCGCCGACGAGGCGGATGACGGCGTCGCGGTCGGGGAAGATCCCGACGACGTCGGTGCGGCGG